>JBEKWX010000440.1:0-3245 GCA_049512675.1 Terriglobales bacterium
CGTAATTTTTGCGTATGGCTATTTGCGGCTCGCAGCGGCGGCTTGGCCGCGGCCGTTCGAGACGCCGAGTATCGCCAACGCGGCCGTTATGACTTTCGTGTTACTCTCCAGCAGCGTAGCTATGGTTCTGGCCGTCAGAGCCTCCAGCTTGGGCAAGGTGAGCGGCGCGGTAGGATGGCTGGTAGCGACTGCACTGGGCGGCGTGGTTTTTGACGTTCTGCATATTCACGAGTGGCTGGGCCTTATCGGCGAGGGTGTCCGTCCTTTTCACAACCCCTGGGGCACGCCTATGTTCGGGGCCGCATTCTTTACCATGACCGGGCTGCACATGCTTCACGTCACCATTGGTGTCTTATATCTGCTGGTCATCGCCGTCGGCTTTGGGCGGAGAAAGTTCTCAGCCGCGGATGTCGAAGTAAGCGGCCTGTACTGGCACTTTGTCGATTTGGTATGGATGTTCATCTTCCCGCTGGTTTACTTGCTGTCCGCGAAAACGGCCTAGTTAGAGGAAAGGATCAAGATATGGAGCACGCGGAAACTGCTGGAAACAAAATCGTCTTCTCCGTGTGGTTTGGTTTGCTCGGGTTGACGGTTCTCGAAGTGATTCTCGCCTATCGTCAACTGCCCCTGGAGACCATGCTCACCGTCTTAATGTTCTTGTCCGTTATCAAAGCGGCGTTGATTATTGCCTACTTCATGCACCTGCGGTATGAGCAGCCAAGCCTCTTTGTGACCCTGATTCCGGCACTGGTCTTCATACTGATTATGATGACCGCTATCTTCGCGGACAGTTCGCGACTCGCGCATATGCGATCGCTGGTTCAATAAAAGTGCCCAGTAAGAGTGCCAATAATGCGTGCCCAGTAATGCGTGCCGCCGCTGTGCTGGTTCTTAGCAAGGGCGCAGCGCCTCGAAAGAAAGCGAGTATTATGGACGCCCGGCCAGATTCTGGAAAGCTCATAACACCACCGATCCGACGCGTACTCACTCAGCTTATCGGCTCATGGCTGGTGGTATTGGGTGCAGCGCATAACCTCTATGGCCAAGGTTGTGCCATGTGTTACACCACTGTCGCCGGCGGCGGCAAGGGCGTCATTCATGCCTTGCAGGGAGCAATCATAGTTTTGCTCATCCCCCCGGTGCTGCTCTTTTCAGCGCTCACGATTCTGCTGTTCCGCTGGAGAACATCCGCTTCGAGCCAAACGCCTTCCGGCGCCGCGCTAAGCGCTCAACCATGACTGACGGCTTCGCAACCGATTCCGCCCGGAAAGGGTCCCCGATCACGAATCCAACCTCGGTTGGTGATACATCACGCCGTATGGGTGTAGTTCTTTTTCAGCTGGGCGGACCGGAAAAACTGGAAGAGATCGAACCTTTTCTTTATAACCTTTTCTGCGATCCCGATATTATTGACTTCCCCTTTGCCCGCATCGGGCGTAAACCCCTGGCCAAATTGATTTCGACGACACGAGCGCGCAAGGTGCAGCACCACTACGCGACGATTGGGGGAGGTTCGCCCATCCGCCGCTTCACCGAACGGCAGGCCCGAGCCCTGGAGGCGGAGCTTTCGAGCCGCGGAATCGATGCCTGCTGTTTTGTGGCTATGCGGTACTGGCACCCGTTTACGAGCGAAGCGATTCAGCAACTGCGAGCGGCGCAGTGCGACGAAGTGGTGTTGCTGCCGCTATATCCGCAGTATTCGTCGACCACGACGGGCTCCAGCTTGAATGAGTGGCGCAGGAATTTTCGCGACGACATGCCCGTACACTGCGTGGAGAATTTCTACCGGCACGAGGCCTATCTCGACGCCGTGATTGAAAAAGTCGACGAAGCGCTGGCACGGTTCGCCGTGCCGGAGCGGGCGGAGCTCGTGTTCAGCGCGCACAGCGTGCCAGTTTCGGTGATTGAGAAGGGCGATCCTTACCAGCGGCAGATCGAAGACACGGTACAGCTCCTGGTGCAACGCGGTGGATGGAGCAACCGGCACCGGCTTTGCTATCAGAGCAAGGTGGGGGCAAGCAAGTGGCTGCAGCCTTCCCTGCACCGCACGCTTCACGACCTCGCCGCGGAACACGCTCGCGAGGTTTGCGTCGTGCCGGTGGCGTTCGTCTCCGATCACGTGGAGACGCTGGGTGAAATTGATCACCAGGCCCGCGAAGAAGTGCGCCGGCTGGGCATCGCGCAATTTGAAATGAGCGCCGGGCTCAACGATTCCCCGAAATTCATACAAGCACTGGGCCAGATCGTGTTGCAGTCCATGGGCGAGTCGGTTAATCGATTCATTCCGGCGCTCCATCATGGATTTCCTTTCTGAATCTAGCCAGATCCCCCCTGTGGGCGGGCATTCTCGAAATCGATCCCGCGCAATCGCATTCCCGACAGTCCTTGTCCTTTGGTTAGTTGCTTGCCTTTGGGGATATGCCCTATGGTCGGTAAACAGCGGTCTCGTGGGGAGCCGCGAAGCTGTGCCCAGTCGTCTACCCCAGACGACGACATTTCAAGGTGGTGTGCATGAAGCATCTGTTTCGGATGATTGCGCTGCTCGTGATCGGTCTCGCGCCGCAGCTTTCCGCGGGCCAAGCGGGTTACGAGGTTGTCTCCGTCGACAACGGAGGAACCATCCGGGGAACGGTGCGGTGGCAGGGAGCCTTGCCTCACCTGGTGTCCTACGATATCAACAAAGACCAGGCGATCTGCGACCCGGAGAGTCAGAAGCACCGCGACCTTGAACGGTTGCTGGTCGCCCCGAACGGTGGCGTCGCCAACACGGTCGTGTTTCTCAGGAACATTAGCCGTGGGAAAGCGATGGATCTACCCGTGACGCGCCGGTTCCTCAACCAAAAGAGCTGCCGCTACGAACCTCATGTCCTGCTGGTGCCGGTGCAAACGAATTTAACCGTGAAGAGCAGCGACCCCTTGCTGCACACCGTGCAAATGTCGGGGAGCGCGGATTACAATTTTCCCTTTACTGCAGAAGGGCAGGAGTTCACACATCCCATGACCCGCGACGGCGCCGCCAGCCTGCGCTGCAACGTACATGTCTGGATGAATGGCGAAATGATGGTAGCGCGCCATCCCTACTATGCGGTGACCGATCGGGACGGCAACTTCGAGTTGACACAAGTTCCTCCTGGCGATTACGAAATTGTTGCCTGGCATGAGGGATGGAAGGTGGTTGGCCAGAACGCTCTCTATGACCTCAAGACCCAAGTTCGCGTGAACCATCCCGTTTTCTCCGACCCCGT
>JBEKWX010000441.1:0-3243 GCA_049512675.1 Terriglobales bacterium
CGATTGCGCGCTCGTAATTCTCCGTCGGAATCGAATTGCCCACGGCGTTGACAAATTCGACTTGTGCTCCGCGCTTCCGCTGGGCCAGCCAAACATGGCCCATGGTCGGAAACTCGAATTCGCCCATCACCACTTTCTTCCGGCGATCAAAGGTCAAAGCGCTGGCAATCGAGTTTATGCCTGCCGATGCACACGGGACGATGGCAACTTCATCGGCGGCGGCGCCGATAAAACCGGCGAACTGCGACCGTGCTGCTTCATATCTCTCGACCCAAATATCCCACGGTGAACCATGCTCATGCCAGCTAGCCACGTACTCACGAAAACCGTCCTCCACGGCGTCCGACAGCGCTCCTTGCGAGCAACTGTTCAGATAGATCTTGTTCCGAAGGAGGGGGAATCGCGATCGAATCGCTTGTACCTCGGCGCTGCTTAGCATCGCGTGCTTCCTATCAGGCAGAATTCCGACGGAAGGAGCAGCGCCGCCACGTAAGGCTGCGCTACTCCTGCTCCGGGGGGAGGATTGCATAGTGCTTCAAAAAACCAATTTCATATTGAGCTGAAACTGGCGCTGCGAGCCCTCACCGAAGTGCGAGTCGTTGTTCACAACGTCGGCTGTGCCAGTGACGGTCTCCGCTCCAAAACTCGACCCAGGATTGCCAAAATTGGTGTGATTGAGGAAGTTGAAACCGTCGGCCCGGAATTGCAGCTTTACCCGCTCGCTGATCGGAAACCACTTTGCGACCGAGAAATCCCACTGAGTAAGCCACGGTGCCGGAAGACTGTTGCGCGCGCAATTCCCGAAAGTTCCAGGACTGGGATCGGCATACCCGCTCACCACGTAAGGTATGCTGAAGTTCTTGAGTTGCGTCACCAAAGGACCCACGCAATTCGGCACGTCGTGCAATTCGCCCGTACCGCTGATGTCGTTATACGTCAGAACCGGCAGGTACATGGAATTGTGCCAAGTGACAACGCCCGACAACTGCCACTGATTCACGAGGTACCCCATCCCTTTGCTGTGCGTGAACGCGGGAATTGGTAAACGTAAGAAGCAGAGATAGCTTGCGGCACGTCAAACTCGGAGTTGGCTCGATTGAGCCCTGGATTCAGGGAATCTATCGGCACAAATCCACTGGTGCCGAAGAAGTCCATGGTTTCGGAGGCGTCGTCGATCGCGTGCGCCCAGGTGTAAGCGAACTCGGTCGTCAAACCGTGAAAGTTCTTAGTCTTCAGCTGAACTTGCAGCGAGTTGTAACTCGAGTTGTTGATCGAGCTGATGGTGTTGATCTGTCCGAACTGCGGGTATTGGCTGTTGTAGGGACGCGCCGCTTGTTCTAACTGGCCGGGGGTTTCACCGGGGAAGGTAGGCGGATTGAAGCCACTGCCAGGGGGAGGCATATTCACGTCCGGGTAACCGTAGATGTGGGTGCCTTTGGAGCCGACGTAGCCGATCTGCAAAACCATGGCCGCCATCAACTCTTGCTCCACGTTCAGGTTCCAGCTCTGTACGTACGGAGACTTGAGGTTCGGATTCACCGCGACCAGGTTGAATGGCGGCGCTGGTATCAGGCTCGTCGGAAAGAGCGGAACATTCGGCTGGATCGGGGTTCCGGGGTTCAGAAGCGGGTCCGAATAAATGCCCAAGCCATTGATCGGATTCGTGGCGATGCCCGGGTTGTTGTTGGTGAGGTTAAACGTCTGGCCGACCAGCACATCCAGCGGGCTATCCACATAGTAGATTCCGTAGCCGGCTCGGACCACGGTGTGGAGGCCGTGGTAGGTAAAAGGTGAATAGGCAAACGCAACTCGCGGAGAGAAATTCTTATACACGGTATGGTAGATATCGCCGTGTACTGGAACCAGTCCCTGGCTAGGCACGAAATTCGAGAAGCGCCCGCGGTCTTCCTGCGGAACCCCGAAGAAATCCCAGCGCAGGCCGGCAATGAGTGTAAATTTAGGTGTCAACCGGTAGGTATCGTTGGCGTACAGGCCGATGACATTCTGATGAATGTCGAAGCGCGTGCTGCCGCGCGAGATGTTTGTCGCGCCCGGGTCAGGAAGCCCAGCCAAAAGATCGGTCAGGGCCTCAAGCCTGGATATTTCTGGGACTGGGGGTGCCGGTGGGGGGGGGGGCTGGGGGAAAAGAGTGTCCCCTTTCCAAAATCCATCAAACGTGAGCAATCCACGGAAGTTGGTGTTGTTGAAGCCAAACACTTTGTTCAGTTCCCAATTCGCACCGACCTGAAGGCTATGCTTTCCGCGGCTGAACGCCGCGTCGTCGTTCCACTGGAACGTCTCGCTGGTCCGCTGTCGCGGATAGCTCCCGTTGGTGCCAAGATTCTCATAAACACCGGCGCCGAGATCGATTTCGGGCAGGCCGTAGTTTTCAGGACTTGCGCCGGTATTCAGCCCGATGGAGTTCGGATTAAACGTGTTGTCCGCCGGAAGGAACTTGAGATAAACATGGTTGTAAGAAAGGCGGAAGACGTTGATCAGCTGGGGCGAGAAAGTATGCGATTCGCTGATGGCCAGGTTCTGCGGACGGATGGGAGTGACTCCGTAGTATTGCGGCAACTGCGAGCCGCCCGTGGGTGAGTCGGATCCCTGCGGAAAGCTGTCTTTGCCGTTGCCAAACAGATAGCGGCCTGCCAACTGATCGCTAGTCCCCAAGCGCTGATCGATCTTGACGGAAAAGTTGTCTGGTGTCTGGCTGCCTACGCCGCTGACGGCGAACTGACCGGAATTGGGTTGATACAGATTCAGAATCGCCAAGCCGAGAGCATTCGGTGGTTGCGGAGCCAAAGCGGCCTCCACCTGCTTGATCTCTGCCGTGCTGGGCGCGAAAGCAATACCCGAACTCCCCAAACGGCTGCGGCTGCCATCGTAGGCAGCAAAGAAGAACGTCTTGTTCTTAACGATCGGGCCTCCGATGCTGCCGCCATATTCATTCCAAATGAAATGCGCCTTCGGAATCTCGAGGAGATTCTCGAAATAGTTGTGCGCGGTCAGAGAGGCATCGCGATGTTGCTCATAGAGCGAACCGTGAAACGCATTGGTGCCACTCTTGAGGACGACGTTGATCGCACCCGCGCCTGCTTCCGTATCCGCAGCACCCTGGGTGACGACGCTCATTTCCTGAATCCCGTCGGGTGGCACCCGCGTGGCCGCGGTGTAGGAATTTCCGCCCTGGTTCATGGCCGGCAATTGCCGGTAGGCATCCATGTTTTGCGAGCCGTCGAT
>JBEKWX010000442.1:0-3221 GCA_049512675.1 Terriglobales bacterium
CTGCCGGCGGTTTCCACTTCAAATCCGTGGAGTTCGAGAACAGCTTTCAGGGTCAGCAGGACGGCGAGATCGTCGTCGACCAGAAGAATGCGCCGTTTCATGTGCGCCTCCCGTCGCAGCATCCGTTCGTTTAGTATAGGAGCGTGGCTCGCTTCTACATAGAAAATTTTGGCTGCCGCGCTACCCAAGCAGATGGGGCGGCGCTGGAGCGACAATTTCTGGACCGCGGACTGGAGCGCGCCGGGGAGGCTCGCGATGCGGAAATTGTTGTGCTGAATACTTGCACGGTGACCGAGGGCGCGGATAAGGATGCGCGCGCGTCGATACGGCGACTGCAGCGGGTGAATCCGGATTGCCGCATTCTGGTGACCGGCTGCTACGCGCAGCGGGCGCCGGAAGAGCTGGCAGCGCTGCCCGGTGTGACGTGGGTCGTGGGTAATTCGCACAAGCACCAGGCGGCGGAGATTGCGGCTTCCTCTTCCCTATTCCCGGCTGCTGGTTCTACTTCGAGTTCAGGTTTCGTGCCGCTGGGGCAAGTGTGTCTGGGGCAACCTTGCAAAGATCAATCTTCCTGGGAGCAAGCTGGCAATGTGATTGTGGGGGATATTTTTGCCCATACCGAACTGCTGGCGGCTCCGGTATTTGAAGCGGCCAACGAGCGGACGCGTCCGAACCTGAAGGTGCAGGATGGGTGCGACAATCGCTGTTCGTTCTGCGTGATTCCGTATGTTCGGGGACAGAGCCGATCGCTGCTGAAGGAGCGCGTCATCGCGGAAGTACGGACGCTGGTCGAGGCGGGCTATCGCGAGGTGGTGATTTCGGGGATCAATTTGGGGCGGTGGGGGCGTGATCTGGAGGGAAGCTCTCAGCTCTCAGCTGTCAGCCCTCAGCTAAGACCAACGACCAACGACCAACGACTGGTCGATCTGATTCGCGCCATTCTCGACCAGACGACGCTTGAGAAATTGCGCATCAGTTCGGTCGAGCCCATGGATTGGAGCGATGAACTGATCGGGCTGGTGGCGGCGTCTGGGCGGATTGCCAAGCATGCGCACGTGCCCATGCAGTCCGGGAGCGACGCGGTGTTGCGACGCATGCATCGCAAGTACCGGCCGTGGCATTACCGGGAAAAGATCCGGAAGATTCGAGCGGCCATGCCAACGGCGGCGATCGGCGCCGACGTAATGGTTGGATTTCCGGGCGAGACCGAAGCAGAGTTCGACGAAACCCGCCGCATGATCGAAGAGCTGCCCTTTACTTATCTCCACGTGTTCACATATTCGGCGCGTCCGGGAACGCCGGCGGCCGAGCATCCGGGACAGGTTCCGGTGGCAGTGGCTCGAGAACGGAACCGCGTGCTGCGGGAGCTTGCATCCAGGAAGAAAGCGGCGTTCATGCAGTCGCTGGTCGGGACGGTGGTCAAGTCGATCACGCTGCAATCAGGCGGAGCCGATTTCACCGAGGCGCTCACGGACAATTACCTGAAGGTGAGAATTCCCGGACATCATGAGGCGAACCGCTGGGTGAATATGAAGGTCGAAGGGGTAAACGGCGAGATGCTCTCGGCGAAGCCGGTGGCGGACTCGGTTCGGGAACCTGCTTTGAGCAAGCAAGGCGGAGCGTGACGAGTGCAGCCCAGTCCGCGCTAGTGACTCAGGAGTGCATGGAATCGAAGAAGCGGATTGACCGGCAACCCTTTACTGGCTTAGGATAATCCAAACCACGAAGCGCGGGAGTGTTCCGACCATGTCAGAGTCAAGGCTTCGGTCTGCGGTGTGCTGTTTGTTGGCGGTCCTCTTTCCGGCCCAGGTGATGCTGGCGGGAGAGACGGCGTCGGCCATGTTGTACACGAGCGGTGCGACTTGGTTGAACGGAGCCGTGGTGCCGAAATCGGCAGCACTGTTCTCGGGAGATATGTTGCAGACGCGTTCCGATTCGACGGCCAGTATTCAAGCGAACGGATCGAACGTCATGGTGCTGGCGGACTCGCTGGTGAAATTTGAGGGTCCGGCAGTAGAGCTTGAACATGGCTCGGTTCGCGTGACGACATCGCGCAGCCTGGCAGCGCGCGCCGGCGACGTGACGGTGAAGCCAGTTGCCAATTCGTGGACTGAGTTTCAGGTGACCGACGTGGATGGGCGCGTGCAAATCGCGGCCAACAAGGGCGACGTGACGGTGCAGGATGACAAGGGAACGACAACCGTGACGCAGGGCCAGCAGACCACACGTGACGACACCAGCGATACGGAGAAAAAGAAGAAAAAACGTCGTGCAGCGGGGGCAGCGGTGGGAGCGGGTGGAGGAATCATGAGTTCGACGGGGGCGGTCGCTGGCGGATTGGCCGTCGCGGCCGGGGTTGGAGTGTGGATTTGGTTACAGAACGGCTCCCCGGTGAGTCCGGCGTGCCCGACGAATCCCTGCCAGTGATTTGTAACGACCGAATTCTTGCCCTAAGTTTTCCAACGGGTTCTGGGGTGGGCGACTGAATCGATGTCGCGATACGTTTCCTACCGAGATTTCGACTGGCTCCTGATGGGCTTCGTGCTGATGATCTGCGCGCTAGGCGTGCTGCAGATACACAGTGCGACCGAGCACACAAAGTTTGCCGGCGCCCACATCAAACAAATCTACTGGGTTCTGGCAGGCGTGGGCGCGATGTTCCTGGTCAGCCTGCTCAACTATCAAGCCCTGCTGGAACGAATCCACTGGATCTACATCGCATCCCTAGCCTCTCTGATCGCGGTGATTCTATTCGGCCAGAAGTATCTGGGCGCCCGGCGCTGGATCAAGATGCCGGGGGGCGCGCATTTTCAGCCGTCGGAGTGGGTGAAGCTGATCCTGATTCTGGCGGTGGCGAAGTACTTTGCGGATTTGCATGAGCGGGAACTGTCGTGGACGGACTTTCTGAAGGCGGGCGCGATCGTCGGTTTCCCGATGCTTATGGTGCTCGCGCAACCGGACCTGGGGACGGCGCTGACGTATCTGCCGGTGGCGATCATGGGCCTGTTTCTCGGCGGGCTGCGCTGGAAGCAGGCGCTGATCGTGGTGATGATCATGGGCCTGCTGGTTCCGGTGGTTTGGATGAAGGTGTTGAAGTCGTATCAGAAGGAGCGGTTGACGAGTTTTATCAATCCGGATGCGGATCGGCAGGGCTCCGGGTATCAAGTGAATCAATCGTTGATTGCGGTGGGGTCGGGCGGGATCTGGGGGAGCAGTCAGGG
>JBEKWX010000443.1:0-3205 GCA_049512675.1 Terriglobales bacterium
CTTCCCCTCCGAGAAATAACCACGAAAATTGATGTTGGCCACGTTGGGTCGATGACCGAGTCCTATCGAGAAAATGGGGTTCCTCTCTTACAGACCCAAAGCATTCAAGAGTTCACAATTGACTTCGCAAATTGTGTTCGCATATCCACGGCGACGGCTCTTCCCGAAAATGCCGTGGCGTCGAACGAATGCCTCGTTCACTGGTGGAGCCATAGAAAAGTCCAAAGCTAGCTCCACAATCAGAATTCGATAGGATTCGCAATGGCGAACCACCTTCCACACCTCGCCAGCCTTCAGTCCATAGCGATCATCGGCAATCAGCGTGATTTTCCACGGTTTCAGCCATGGGCAACGAGGCTGGTAGTGCCAGAAAATCTTCGTATCATTATTTCTGCTCCTATACTTCCGGCAGCGCCCGTACGTGGGGATGTCTGTCTGGGGCGGCACGCGGCGGTCCCATACCACTTCGAACCCCCCAATTGTCGGGGGCTTGGGCCTCGGCGCTGCTGATGTGACCTGGAGGCGATCGAGCAACACCCTGACCAGCAGATTGTCATTGACCTTTGTCACTCTTGCGCTCACCCCCACCCTAACCGATAGATCGGCCTACCCTGTCTGCGAAGCAGACGGGGAGGGCGATGGACAGGAGACGCAAGGTGGAGCTATTCGAAGAGATCAGGCGGGAACATGCGCATGGAGCTGGTTCGATTCGCGCGGTGGCGAAGAAGCTGGGGGTGCACCGGCGGATGGTGCGACAAGCGCTGGCGAGTGCGATTCCGCCGGAGCGCAAACTGGCGGTGCGGAACAAGCCCAGGTTGGGTCCAGTGATGGAGTTCATTGACGAGATTCTGCGCGCAGATCAGTTGGCTCCACGCAAACAGCGGCACACCGCGCATCGCATCTGGCAGCGGATTCGGCAAGAGCGTTCCGACGCAGTAGCGGAAGCGACTGTGCGCCGTTTCGTGCGGGAGCGCAAGCAAGAGTCAGGACTCACGGCGCGAGAGACGTTTGTGCCGCAGGTCTACGACTGGGGCGGCGAGGCGCAGGTGGATTGGTACGAAGCCGTTGCCGAGATCGGGGGCGAGCGCCAGTTAGTTCACCACTTCGCGATGCGCTCGATGGCAAGTGGCGGGGCGTTTCACGTGGCGTACTATCACGCCACACAGCAGGCATTTCTGGAAGCGCACGAGTCGGCATTTGGATATTTCGGGGGCGTGTTCCGACGCCTTCGCTACGACAACCTGAAGAGCGCGGTGAAGAAGATTCTGCGCGGCCATCAGCGGGAGGAGACGGAACGGCTGATTGCTTTCCGCTCGCACTGGGGCTTTCAGACGGAGTTCTGCAATCCGGCGCGGGGCAACGAGAAGGGCGGCGTGGAAGGCGAAGTGGGTTACTTCCGCCGGAACCATCTGGTGCCGATTCCGCAGGCGAAGAACCTGGAAGAGCTGAACAAACAGTTACGAAGTTATTGTCAGCAAGACGAACAACGGCGGATCGCAGGCAAAGCAATGCCAGTCGGGGAGGCGATGCGGATCGAGCGCGAGCATCTGCTGCCATTGTCCGCGGAAGGATTCGAGCTGGCGGAGGCCAGTTTTCCAACGGTGGATAGTAAGGGCTGCGTGAAGGTGCGCACGAACTTCTACTCGACGCCATTGAGGCCGGGGACGCGCCCGCAAGCGAAACTGCTGCCGGCCTATGTCGAGATCTGGCAGGAACGGGAGTGCGTGGCGCGGCACGAGCGCAGTTTCGGTCGCTATGAGCAGGTGTTCAATCTGGAGCACTATCTCGACGTGCTGGAGAAGAAACCGGGAGCGCTGGCGGGATCGAGTCCACTGCAGCAGTGGCGCGAACGCGGACGGTGGCCGGCGAGTTTCGACCGGCTCTGGCAGAGCTTGCAAGAACGACACGGCAAACACTCGGGCACGCGGGAGATGATCGAGTTACTCACACTCGGCAAGCGCCACGGGTGGGATCGGCTGCAGCAAGTTGTCGAGCAATCGCTGGCTTTGGGTTGCACGGATGCGGCCGCAGTGCGGCACTTGCTGACGGCGACGGAGCTTAGTCGTCCGCGCATCGAGTTACTCGAACTGAATGCACTGGAACGCTACGAGCGACCGCTGCCGCAGATAAACGAGTACGACCAGTTACTTAGCGTCGCCTCGGCTGCGGAGGTGGCGCGATGAAAGAGCAAACCCAGGCTCTCGAACACGCCAGCGTAAGGCAATATTGCAAAGCACTACGCGTTCCGATGATCGGAGCGCACTTCGTACAACTGGCGGAGCAAGCCATCAAAGAACAGCGCAGTCACATCGGCTATCTGGAAGCGCTGTTGACGATGGAGTCGGAAGAGCGCGACCGACACGCCGTTCAGCAACGGCTGCGCGATGCCAAACTGCCGCGGCTGAAAACGCTGGAAGAGTTCGACTTCAACCAGGCGCGGCAGATTCCGGCGGCAAAGATCCGCGAACTGGCCGAAGGCGGCTACATCGAGCGCGCTGAACCCGTGGTGCTGATGGGCGAATGTGGTACCGGTAAGACGCATTTGGCGACGGGCCTGTGCGTGGCCGCGTGCCGGCAGAAGCGGCGAGCACGATTCACCACCGCTGCCAATCTGGTGAACGAACTGGTAGAAGCGCGGCAACACAACGCAGTGAAGCGAGTGCTGGCGCGCTGGTTGCGTTACGACGTCATCGTGCTCGACGAAGTGGGCTATGTGCCATTGGCGGACATCGGAGCGGAGTTCCTGTTCCAAGTGATCGCCGAACGCGCTGAGCGGGCCGCCTTGATCGTGACCACAAACTTGCCGTTTTCCGAGTGGACACAAGTGTTTCCCAATCCGCGCCTGTGCAAGGCATTGCTGGACCGGATCACGGATCGAGCGCACATCATCGAAACTGGCGCCGAGTCCTATCGCTTTCGCAGAACTCTGGAGGTGCGGCAGAAAAAGAAAGCATCGTAGGCGGCTGCTTCTATAGCGCTGGGCAGGGAAAGGAACTCAAACGCCGTTCCTTCCCCTGCACCCCATCCTGGCTGGAACCGCAAGACCGGACAGGCATCCTTATTACTACAGGTGGGGCCAAATGTGAGTATCAAGGTGGGGCCGAATCAGGTTGTCAAACGCACCTGATTTCGCTACTCTGAAGTGGCGTAGCACTAGCCTCAGCGGCGGCATCAACTGAATCTGACTACCGCGGGCTCGAGTTGC
>JBEKWX010000444.1:0-3201 GCA_049512675.1 Terriglobales bacterium
ATTTCGGCTTGAGTTGTGGGCTGGTACTGATCGATGTTGGTGACCACCTGCTCGACCGTGTTCAGGCGGGTGTTCGCTTGTTGCGCGGTCTGCTGCGCGGCCTGCGCCTTGTTGCCGGCGTCGATGGCATGCTGATCAGCCTCGTTCGCCTTCGCCGAAGCGAGCAGGATTCCCTGCTGCGCGCGCGCGTCGGTATCCCTGATCGCTTTGGTGTTGGCGGCGGTCAGCTCATCGAGTTCGTTGACGCGATCGCGGATCGGCTGGACCTGCCGCGCAACGTATTTCTTGCGCGCGAACGGGTTCACGTGACCCCAGAAGCCTTCGCGGGTCTCCGGCTGTAAGGGATCTTTGCCGGTGGCGCTGTCGGCCTTGGTGGCCGTCTGACTGGACGAAGCCTGAGTTGTCGCAGGCTGACTCTGAGGGGGGGCGGAATTGTTTTGCGCGAAAACTGGCACAGCCAGGATTACGGCCAGCAGCAACGCGAAAATGGTGCGGTTTTTCATTTTAAATTTCCTCCAAAATTGGGGGAGTGGGGAGCCACTCCGGGCGCCTTCCGGCGCGATTTTGATTGCGTCATCAACCGATCCTATAACCTTCGAAAGGCAAACGTCGACGCCACGCACGCCTCAAGAAGCTTACTTCGAAAAGCCGGCCGTATCAGCGGCCTGCATTTCTATAAACAGTTTGCGTGCCAAATGCCAGGGTACCAGGCGTGGAATGCAAGTGCTTTCTTTTCATACATATTGTACCCTGTCTTCCCCGCGCAGCGCACCCCGCCTAGCGGTAATTTTGGCGCGAACTGATATAAAAACTGCGTGCACGGGTTTTCCTCCGAAATCACTGAAGCAATGAACCAAGCTCGCCAAGGAGTCATCTCACCAAACATGCGACGACTAAACCTGCACCGACCATCGTTCCTGCTTCTTGTTCTGCTCGCACTTGTTCGTGCCGATTTTGCCGCCGAGAAAACTCCTTTCGATCTCAAGCAACTGAAAGCGCCGTCGGGATTCCACATCTCAGTTTTTGCTGAAAATATTGTCGGCGCGCGCATGCTGGTCTTCAGCCCGGGCGGCGTCCTGCTGGTCAGCGAATCGGCTGAGGGCAAGGTGGTCGCGCTTCCCGACTCCAAACATGCGGGCAAGGCCGAGCGCACCGTGGATGTCCTAAGCGGGCTCAATGAGCCGCACGGCCTGGCGTTTTACGAAGGCAAACTGTACGTCGCCGAGAACGACAAGGTGCGCCGCTATGACTGGGACGAGGCCAACCTGCGCGCGTCCAATCCGAAATCGCTCGCCGACCTCCCGACCGGAGGCGGACACTCGACCCGCAGCCTCTTGTTTCACGGCGGCAAGATGTACGTCTCGGCCGGGTCGAGTTGCAACGTCTGCATCGAAAAAGACCCGCGGCGAGCGGCTGTAATGGAATTCAATCCCGATGGCAGCGGCCAGAAGATCTTCGCGAAAGGACTGCGCAATGCCGTGGGGCTGGCGGTGAATCCGAAGACCGGCACAGTTTGGGCAACGGTGAACGGCCGCGACTGGCTCGGCGACGATCTGCCGCCGGAAGTGATCGTCGATCTCGGCAAAGACGGCGGCGATTTTGGCTGGCCCTATTGCTACGGCGACCGCGTGCCCGATTCAAATTTCACCAAGCCGGGGGACAATCACTGCCAGAATGTGATCGAGCCCAAGGTCCAGATGCAAGCGCACTCCGCTCCGCTGGGACTCGCGTTTTATGCAGGGACGCAGTTCCCCGCCGAGTACCGGAACAACATCTTCGTAGCGTTTCATGGATCGTGGAACCGCAGCGTGCCAACCGGATTCAAAGTTGTACGCGTGAAACTCGACGACAAAGGGCAGCCGCAAGGCGGCGCGGAAGACTTCATCACCGGGTGGCTGGCTCCGGGCGAAAAGCAGAAAGGCCGCTGGATGGGGCGTCCGGTGGGGATCGTATTCGACAGCGAAGGGACGATGTACCTGAGCGATGACGCCGGGGGCGTTATTTACCGTGTGACTTATGTGAAGTGATTTGCACGGAAGATGGCCATGGGGCGGCAACACCCCCACCCCGCTACTCCGTCAGGTTATAGATCAACCCGTTCGGGTCCTTCACATAACAACGCGGCCAATCGGGCTCGTCTTTGACTACGGCAACCTTTCTTCTTAAGTGCCGCCTTGGCTTCGTTGACGTTCTTGACAGTAACTTCGAAAACCGGTCCCAGCGGAGGACCGGGCTCAATAAACAAGTTGATATTCTTTCCGTGGAGGCCAATCATTTTCGGGTTCTTGTCCGTAATCTCGAATCCGAGAGCGTCGACGTAGAACTTGGCCGCCTTCCTGGGATCTTTCGCTTGAATCAGAATGTCAGTGCCAAATGTATTTGCCATAAGCCTCCTGTCTCGCTAAGCAAGGTCTCGCCGATCTTAGCATCCCGAACTTAGGAGTCCTGCGGTGCAAGTGCGATTTGTATCAGGGTATGCCTTCAGGCATACCGTAAATGCCGTGTTATAGAGGCGCCTTTAGGCGCTGGCCGCCAGCGCTCGAGTTTCACCACAGCCTCTTAGGCCTCAACTCTACCCCCCGCAATACTTCTCATACTGCTGATAAATGAACGGGTCGGTCATCCCGGCGATGTAGTCGCAGATGACGCGGGGCAGCGGCTCTGCAGCGGCTTTCTCACGGTAGTTGCGCGGCAGATCGTCGGGCTCCTCCATCCAGTGCGCGAAGAGCTCTCCGGTGATGCGCTCGGCGTCTTCTTTCTCTGCCGCCAGCGCCGGGCTGTAGTAAAGATTTTCGTACAGGAAGTCTTTCAACCGGCGGCGCTCCTCTTCGACCGGAGGGCTGAAGGCGGCAAGCCGCTCGCGATGGCGGCGAACATCTTCCAGAGAATGCGCGCCCGCCGCTTCCACGCGTTTCGCCGTGTTCGTGATCAGGTCTCCGACAAAGCCGTCAAAGATGCTTTTCAACGCCTCGTTAAACACCAGCTTCTCGGCAACATTCGGGTACCGGTGTCTTGCCTCGCCGTAATGGCGCGTAAAAAGGTCCACGCTATCCGCAATCTGCTCGACCGTGAGCAGCCGCGCTTCGTAACCATCGTCGAGGTCGGCGGTGTTGTAGGCAATCTCGTCGGTCAGGTCGATGAGCTGCGCTTCGAGCGGCGGCCGCTGATCGAGCAGATACTCGGCGAGTTCCGGATGTTGAT
>JBEKWX010000445.1:0-3185 GCA_049512675.1 Terriglobales bacterium
AACGGTGGCTTTACTCAGCTTCGGCATGGTCATCCCTCGTTTCTGGGAAGCGCATGGGAAGCAAGCTCGTGCTTCCCAGTGACTTCTCGTGCTTCCACAACGCAGGATGTATAGGCGAAAAACACCGCATTGGAAACACTTTTGATGCTTCCCGACGCCTTGTGCACCTATATTTGCTCTGCTTTACACGCAGGATGTCGGCGGTTCGAATCCGTCACCGCCCACCAATGATTTCCACTGCTTCCCCTGGAAGCTCGTAAACAGTCCACAGCGGAATGCCCCGGCGGGCAATGCCGGGGCTGGACACCCATGCCGAGAACGCCGGAAGAGGGTACTGAAGCCTTTTTTGGGCGACAGGACCATTTGATTAAAATCAGGTTGGAACGATAGGGCCATTTGATTAACATCAAGGCGATTTGAGCAAAGGGGCTTACTGTTGCGTTTGGTTCAAATGGAATCCCAGATTGGGGATTGCATCTGAGCCGGGCGGCTTTGACCGAGCCCTTGCGTGCTTTGCTGGCTCCGGTCCTGGCCGCCTTCGTTATGTCGGCCTCAAGTTCGAGGCTCCGCGGCGGTGGCCGAACGATCGTCGGGAGTTCCCGATCAGCAGGAGATAGTCGGATGAGCATCTCAGAAGATTTCTTGAAGAGGGAAGACCTTCGTTCGCATCTTTTTCGAGAAACCTGGCGGAACTTGATTCCTGAAGTTTTTCGGGATGTTCCGACCTATTACGACAAGGGTAATGCCGTTGCATCGCTCGGCAATTGCTCGCGATGGAGCAACAAGTTTGCTGCGGCCGTCCACAGGCATCTGCTGCGCGGAGCGTCCGTACTCGACGTTTGTTCGGGCACCCACGACATTCCGCTGAGGCTTCTCGCGCTCGATCCGACGCTTCAGATCCATGCCGTGGACAGAAGCGCTCATATGATAGCCGAGGGTCAACGCCGCGCCCGCGAGCGCAATCTGACGATCGATGCGCGTGTCTGTGACGCCCATGTGTTGCCATTTCCCGACAACTCATTCGATGCCATCACGCTGCAATTCGCTTCGCGCCATCTTGAGATTATCAAGGCGTTTAAAGAGATCTATCGGGTTCTTAAGCCCGGCGGCGTCTTCTGTCATAACGACATGCTTCGCCCGGCATCAAGGGTCGTCGAAATACCATACCTGGTCTACTTGCGTTTCTCGGTATGGTTCACGGCAATGATTTTCGGGAGCTCTGCGCAGAGCAAGAAGTGTGTTGGTTATTTCGCCAACGCCATACGACACTTCTACACACCGCGTGAGTTGGAAGTGCTTCTTCAGGAGGTTGGGTTCGCCGGCATCGAAAGTGGCGATTTTCTCACGGGCGTTCTGACCTACCACATCTCGCGTAAGCCGAAATCTTGACGCTCTAACGGGCTCTGATCGGCGTGAGCATTTTATGCAGCCGCGCATTGCTCACTCTGAACGGCGATGACAGTCGTCGGCTTTGCTGACTGCTGCGGGTCGGCGCGGCAAGCGGCCATGCGGGTGAGTCGCACCTACACTCACACAAGGAGGCTGGAGCGCCGAAGCCCATTGGGCGAATGCGGGCGTGGCCTGCCGGCTACCGCCTAACAAGCCACTCCGGAAACAAAGGACCGAAGACAGATGACGGAGGACGGACTATCTGTCTGTCCTCCGATCTCCGTCATCCGATTATTCGCCGCCGCGCCTCAAATGGCTTCCTTGAGCTCCTTTGAAGCGCGGAAGGCGACTTTCTTACTTGCCTTGATTTGGATGGCCTCGCCGGTGGCCGGATTGCGGCCCATGCGCGCGGCGCGCTTCCTGACTTGCAGAATGCCGAGGCCCCCGATCCGGATGCGCTCACCCTTTTTGAGGTGCTTGACGATATTGCCGACCAGGCCGGCGAGTATGGCTTCCGCCTGCTTTTTCGAAAGTTCGTTGTCTTCAGCAACACTTGCCGCGAGATGCTTCAATGTAACGGTTGTGGCTGGTTTGGTCGCCATGTGACCCTCCTCGATGAAGCGGTGGCGGGTGAAAAGTGCCCGTCACTGCGATGCGTTAGACGATTCGGCGGCAACTGACCACGCTTGTTTCGCCGATTCCACCGATGTTTTCGCGTTGCCTCAATGTCCGGGCGCGGTCCATGACGTATACAAGACAACCCAAAATGGCCCATTTTGGGCCGGAATCCTTGACTTGCGAGCGGGCGGGCTTTAACTGCGCACCGCGCCCGCGGGGGCGTAGCTCAGTTGGTTAGAGCGTCGGCCTGTCACGCCGAAGGTCGCGGGTTCGAGTCCCGTCGCTCCCGCCATGATTCCAGTCGTTTAGCGCATCTTCACAA
Source organism: Terriglobales bacterium (assembly GCA_049512675.1). Lineage (GTDB taxonomy): Bacteria > Acidobacteriota > Terriglobia > Terriglobales > Acidobacteriaceae > Acidiflorens. The sequence goes on from JBEKWX010000445.1 coordinate 2,330, forward strand.
TACTCCGGGCACGTCAGCGGCACGCGCATGGCTTAACCCACAAGCCCGCCTTGCGCCTTGTTGTGCACTGCGCTAAGGGTCACCCGCGTTCGCTTTTTCCAGCGCGAATCCGCAACGATTTGGGGCAAATCGGCGCGGTCCCGCCCTCCGTGTTGGATCGTGACGCGACGAAGACGGTGGCTGTCCGCTGAGGACGGTCCAGAGGGTTCCCGGTGACCCAGTCGCTCAATCAACTGCTGCTCGGCTATCTGCCGCTGATCGTTTTCATTGCGGTGGCGGCTGTGATTGGGTCGTCGCTGCTCATCTCCGCCTTTGTCGTCGCTTACAAGCAACCCGATCCGGAGAAGCTTTCCGCCTACGAGTGCGGCTTTAACGCCTTCGACGATGCGCGCATGAAATTCGATGTGCGCTTTTATCTGGTCGCGATTCTCTTCATCATTTTCGATCTCGAAGTCAGCTTTCTGTTTCCCTGGGCGGTGGCCTTCGGCAAGCTCGGCCTGTTCGGCTACTGCTCGATGATGGTGTTTCTTGCGGTGCTGACGATCGGGTTTATCTATGAATGGAAGAAGGGAGCGCTCGAATGGAACTGAGCGGCCCCGCGATTCATACGGCTCGTCCCGAACTGGTCGACCCACGCACCGGAAAGCCGGTGGGCGCCAACGATCCTTTTTTTGCCGATCTCAACGGCGAGCTTGCCGACAAGGGATTTCTCGTCGCGACGGCGGACGAGCTCATCGCCTGGGCGCGCACCGGTTCGCTCATGTGGATGACATTCGGGCTCGCCTGCTGCGCAGTCGAGATGATTCAGATGTCGATGCCGCGCTATGACTGCGAGCGTTTCGGCTTCGCGCCCCGT
>JBEKWX010000446.1:0-4006 GCA_049512675.1 Terriglobales bacterium
TCCCAGCGTGCCTTCCATTCGGCTCCGCGCATTTCTGCAAGGTCCGCGAGGATGCCGATCGGGTGCTTCTTATGTTGTGCGATGAAGAATTCAAGTTGCGGCTCGAATGCTTTGAAGTCTTCGTCCGACAGGGTTCCTGCCACCTTAAAACCGAATGCGGCTCCTCCAGTTTCCTTAAGTCGTTCAATCACAGGCGCACCTCTTTTGATTAGAAACCTTGGCCCACATTTCCTTTTTGAATCCAGCGTAAGTCATCTTATCGCGAGTGATCGGGTCCAAGGAAGAAGACCGCCTGCCCGACGCTTCCTGATTAAGATGGACAGGGAAGTCCGTAGGGTATCGAACATACAAATGCGATTGAAGAGGGTCGCGCTCGCGTCGCCCAGCACACACCTCGTGCCCCGGTCCAGTGCCAGGCACGTCGGTAACTTGGAGCGATTCGGACTGCGAGTGGACAATATCGGCAGCCGCTGCAACCCCCGCTTTTCTTACGGCCACTCGGGGGCGGTGCAGGAAGGCCTAATGTCCTCAAATCAGGTGCGATTCATGGCGACAGCGAAGATCGAAAAAGCAGGCGTTGGTTTTGGCATTGGCCGCCAGGGAGGGTCGATCGTAATCGAAGTTCGCCCCCACCATGACACCATTTCCGCACTCAGGGGCGTTCAGTTTGGTTTCGAACTGCTGAACGGAATCACCCCGGACCGAGCAAAGAAAATCCTGGATGTGCTGAACGAGAACGTAATCGGCGCGTTTGCCATTACCGCGTCGGATGACAAAACGGAAGCGGCGTCAGGCTGACGAGGTCACAACCAAACTCTGAGCCGCAGATGACACCTTATGGATGATCGCAAGAGCGAACGTTTTGGGCGCTACGAGATCCTCACCGAGTTGGGGCGGGGAGCCATGGGTGTTGTCTACAAAGCACGCGATCCCAAGATCAACCGAGTCGTCGCGGTAACTGGCCGGTCAAACCCCGGAAGAGGAAAGCGAGTATCGCGAGCGTTTCTTTCGCGAAGCGGAAGCTGCCGGACGCCTGTCGCATCCCGGAATCGTAACTATATTCGATGTGGGCGAGGAACTGGAGACGCGCGTTCCTTACATCGTAATGGAATTTGTTGGGGGGCAGTCCCTTGACAAGCTGCTGTCGCGGGACGACCACAAGTTATCGCTGGAGACCGCGCTACAGCTAACCATCGAACTGGCGGAAGCTCTGGATTGCGCCCACGCTCAAGGCGTGGTTCATCGCGACCTGAAGCCCGCGAATATTCTGTTGACCGAAGACGGCCACGCCAAAATCGCCGACTTCGGAGTGGCTAAGCTGAACCTCGCCAACCAAACTCTGGCGGGACGTGCGTTAGGCACACCCGCCTACATGTCGCCCGAACAATTGAATGGCGAAGCCGTGGATGGGCGGTCGGACTTGTTTTCCCTGGGGGTGATCCTATACACAGTCCTGACAGGTTACAGGCCGTTTCAAGGCAACAGCGCCCTCACGGTCTCGTTCAAGGTAGTCAACCGCGACCCGATACCGGCGACCGTTCTCGATACTGAATTGCCACCGGGCCTCGATCACATCATTGCACGGGCGATGGCGAAAGATCCCGCCGAGCGTTATCAACGCGGCATCGAGATGGTGCAGGACATCCAGAAACTGCGGGAAGGACGAGAGCCTTTGAGCAAGCCAAAGCTGCCAGGTTTGCCCGTCCGCCGAGGCGCACTCCGAACGGCAAATGAAACGGCCAAGTCGTCCCTGGGCCAACCGGGGATTGCAACTAAGCCCCAGCCAGGCGCGCTCTCTCTGCTCCTGGGGCACGGTGCAGCGCAGAACCTGCTGGAGCAGATCCGGCAGAAATCTCTTGCCGGTGTCGTGATATTGGCCGGACTTTTCATCCTCGGGCTCTGGGCCATTTCGTTTGGACCCCAAGGAGTCCGATCGAGAGCCGCCGAGCCATTGCCACGCGCCGGGGAGATTGCGCCCCTCAAAACGGCGGCGACGCCGACGGCGCCAGCCGCGACCGTTCCCTCCAGTGCCGAAGCGCCGGCGCCAGTCGTGAAAAAGCTCCCGAAGCCGGTTACAGCCGGCCGAACCCATCCCTCCCCAACGAAAGTGGCCCGCGCAAGCTCACCAACCGTTTCTCCAGCAGCTTCGCCGGCTACTTCTCCAGCAGCTTCTCCGGCCACTGCTCCAGCCACTGCTCCAGCCACTCTGGAAATCGAGGTGGAGCACCGATTCGCGGAGGCCCATCTGTCGATCTGGGTGGATGATCGCTTGGCTTATACGCACCAGTTGGAAGGAACAGACAAGAAACGTCTGGTCGTGTTCCACCATGTTCAGGGCCATGAATTCCATGCCATGCAGGTGTCACCCGGGAAACATAGTCTTAAGGTGCAGGTGACCTCTGAGGGTGCCGCCTATGACCAGTCCGATACCGTAGCGGGCGAGTTTGTCAGCGGGCAGGAAAACGTGCTGCGGATCAACTTCAGTAAGCACGGCGAGATTAACCTAAGCCTGCAATAGTTAGAGCTTTGCCGTTCCCCATACGTCGTTTCCTGCCCATCACCTCTTGGCCGCCTGTTTTCTCCCGCATACCTTGTCCGACACTGTGTCCGAGACTGTGTATCGCGTGTAACGAATGCCGTTGACTTCGCAGGGCAATTTTTGCTGTACTTAATCTGTTAATCACGGTGAAGGAGTTCACCGCCAACCGCGGTCCCAATCTTAAGCCGGGACCAGCTGATGACTCCTGACAAGCGGATTTTTTTGTCGCGGAGTCATGGCGCCGGAAGCGATCCGCAGAACTAGTGAGGTGGCCCTTCATGGAGAATATGTGGGTGCTGGCCGCCGTATGGGTCGGCCTGGCCCTGATCGCGACGCTCATCGCCATCTGGTTCAAGATCTCGACCGCGCTCACCGAGATTGTTGTCGGCACGGTCGCCCAACTGCTGATCGGCGTGCTTTTCGTGCATGCTGATCTGGGCGGGAAGACAGGCTGGATCAGCTTTCTCGCCGGCACGGGCGCCATTGTTCTTACCTTTCTGGCCGGGGCCGAACTCGATCCCCAGATCTTCCGCACGAAATGGAAAGAAGCGACGATGATCGGGCTCGTGGGTTTCTTCGGGCCGTTTTTTGGGTGCACGGCAGTTGCCCACTACATCCTGCATTGGACGGCACGCTCAAGTTGGCTGGCCGGAGTCGCCCTCTCGACCACTTCCGTGGCAGTCGTATATGCGGTGATGTTGGAACTGGGTTTCAACGTCACCGATTTTGGGAAGGCAGTGCTGGCCGCCTGCTTCATCAACGATCTGGGAACCGTGATTGCCCTCGGAATGATCTTCTCGCCGTTCACCATCAAGACGCTGATTTTCGTGGTCGTTAGCGTGGTTGTCTCCGCCGGCCTTCCTTTTCTCACGCCGCGATTCTTCAAGAAATATGGAGGCCGCGTTTCCGAAATTGAGGCCAAGTATCTGCTCTTCATGCTGTTCGCAATGGGAGGATTGGCGGTGTGGTCCGGCAGTGAAGCAGTCTTGCCAGCCTATATCATCGGAATGGTGCTGGCGGGCAGTGTTGGCAAGGATCACACTCTCATAAGGCGTCTGCGCACCCTGACCTTCGGATTGCTGACGCCGTTTTACTTCATTCGCGCGGGTTCGTTTGTGTCTGTGCCTGCATTGATCGCGGCCCCACTAGTATTCACGGCGCTGTTTTTCGCCAAGATGCTGTCGAAGGTAATTCCTCTGTTCCCCACCGTGAAGGCATTTGACTATCAGAAGGAAGAAGGACTGTACTTTACGCTGATGATGTCTACTGGCCTGACGTTTGGAACCATTTCGGCGCTCTTCGGCCTGAATCACGGTGTCATTACCCAGGCGCAGTATTCCTACTTGGTCGCTACGGTGATCGGCAGCGCCGTAATACCTACTATTGTCGCCAATGCCTGGTTCATGCCGAGGCACTTGCTGGCCACTAAGAAAGAAGAGAAGTCGATCCTATCTCAAGCTAAGAGCG
>JBEKWX010000447.1:0-3171 GCA_049512675.1 Terriglobales bacterium
CGCGACGACTACGAAGGGCGGAAAGTGCTGCCGACGATCAAAGTCGATGCGGACAGCAAGAACATAGAAGAAGTGGAAGTGCGACCGGACGAAACGCGTTACATGCCGCGCCTGAGCCAGGAGCGCAAAGCGCAACTCACCAATTCCGAACTCGAATTCCAGGATTACGTGGGCATGATGCCGGAGATGGAGGATGGCACGCTCGTGATCGACGACATCAGCCACCACGAGACGGAGCGTTTGATCGAACTCTATAAACCCGCGATCTTCTGCGCCGGCATCAAGGAAAAATACGCGGTGCAGAAGATGGGAATTCCCTGCAAGCAATTGCACAGCTATGACTACGGCGGACCCTATGCTGGCTTTGAAGGCGCAATCAACTTCTACCGGGAGATCGATCGCATGGTCAACATGAAGGTCTGGTCATTGGTGAAGGCACCCTGGCAAACGTTCGCGCCGCAACCAGAACCTTCGCCCGTGGCAGCCGACTAGCAGTCGATAGCACCGAAGCAACGCGTCTTTTCACGAGAAGGGAGTTCTATGCTGTTACGACACACGACCGCTGAGGTTACCGAACGAACGGCCCTGACGATCAACCCGGCCAAGACCTGCCAGCCGATCGGCGCCATGTACGCTGCTCTCGGCGTCCATAGCTGTCTGCCGCACAGTCACGGTTCGCAGGGCTGCTGCTCCTATCACCGCAGCACGCTCACCCGTCACTATAAGGAACCGGTGATGGCGGCCACCAGTTCATTCACGGAAGGCTCGTCGGTCTTCGGCGGCCAAGCAAATCTGCTGCAAGCCTTCGAGACGATCTTTACCGTCTATAACCCGGATATTGTCGCGGTCCACACCACTTGTCTATCGGAGACGATCGGCGACGACATTTCTCAAATCATCAGCAAAGCTAAGGCAGACGGAAAAATTCCCGAAGGCAAACACGCCATTCATGCGAACACGCCCAGCTACGTGGGTTCGCATATCACCGGTTTCGCGAACATGGCAAAGTCGCTGGTGACAAACTTCGCTGAAGGTACGGGTGAGGACAAGAAGCAGATTAATCTTCTTCCGGGATGGGTGGAACCGCCCGATATGCGGGAACTGAAATGCCTGGCCCACCGGATGGGCGTCGATGTGGTCATGTTTCCGGACACCTCCGATGTTCTTGATGCGCCGCAGACGGGCAAGCACGAGCTCTATCCCAAAGGCGGCGCAACCGTGGCTCAGATTCGCAGCGCCGGCGACAGCATTGGGACCATCGGGCTTGGACATTCCGCCTCGACGCGTGCCGCCGGCGCACTGGAAGAGAAGTGCGAAGTTGAAAACGAGATGCTGGAGTTGCCGATTGGCCTGCAGGCGACGGATCGCTTCATCGAGGCGATGCGAGTCATGGCCGGAGTGAGGGTGCCCGACATTATCACTGACGAACGCGGACGCCTGCTCGACATGATCGCCGACATGCACCAGTACGTCCACGGCAAGCGGGTTGCGTTGTGGGGCGACCCCGACCAACTGGTCTCGCTCTGCGATTTCCTGGTGTGTTTGGATATGAAACCGGTGTACATCGTTACCGGCACTCCCTCAACGCGGTTCGAAAAGCGCGTGCGAGCGGTGTTGGGCGACGCCGTACCCGACGTGAAGATTCGCAAGGGACCAGGGGCGGACATGTTCCTGATGCATCAGTGGATCAAACAGGAATCGGTGGATCTGCTGATCGGCAATACGTACGGGAAATACATTGCGCGCGACGAAAACATTCCATTTGTTCGCCATGGCTTCCCGATTCTTGATCGCGTCGGGCACGCCTATTTCCCAACTGTTGGCTATCGGGGCGGGATGTATCTGCTGGAAAAGATTCTGAACGCGTTCATGGATCGGCAGGATCGCGAAGCGCTGGAAGAGAAATTCGAACTTGTAATGTAAGGCTGGCGCTAAAAATGTAAGAGATGAGCGGGAGAGCCGGATGACGGACATACTACAAGAGCGCGAGCGGCAGGTATATCGAAAGGGTGCAGAGCCCTTCCAGATCGACTGCGAAAAACAGAGCGCGGCCGGGTCTGTCAGCCAGCGTGCCTGCGTTTTCTGCGGCTCGCGGGTCGTGCTCTATCCCATTGCCGACGCTCTTCACGTTGTCCACGGGCCTATCGGATGCGCTTCGTACACCTGGGACATCCGCGGCGCCCGTTCTTCCGGCCCGCAATTGCATCGCCTGAGCTTCTCCACCGACTTGCAGGAAATGGACGTAATTCGCGGAGGAGAAAAGAAACTGTTCGCCGCTCTATGCGAGTTGATCGATGCTCATCATCCCAAGGCGGCATTTGTGTATGCCACCTGCATCGCCGGCATTATTGGCGACGACGTGAACGCGATCTGCAAGCAGGCCAGCGAGGCCAAGGGCATTCCAGTGCTCCCGGTTCATTCCGAGGGATTCAAAGGAACCAAGAAAGACGGCTATCGCGCCGCCTGCGAAGCCTTGTTTCAGTTGATTGGGACCGGCTCAACGGAAGGCATCGTTCCCACCAGTGTCAATATCCTGGGCGACTTCAATCTGGCCGGCGAGATATGGATGATCCGCGAATATTTTGAACGTATGGGCATTCAGGTGGTTGCCTGCATCACCGGCGATGGCCGCGTGGATGACATTCGCCGCGCGCATGGAGCCGCGCTGAACCTGGTGCAGTGTTCCGGTTCCATGATGCATCTGGCGAAGAGCATGAAGGAGCGGTGGGGAACCCCGTTCTTGCGCGTCTCCTACTTCGGGATTGAAGACATGGCGCAGGCGTTATACGACACTGCCCGCTTTTTCAAGGACTCAGAAATCATGCGGCGCACCCAGGAACTGGTGCACCAGGAAATTGAACGGGTCATGCCGCAGATCAACGAGTACCGGCGGGACGTGCAAGGTAAGAAGGTCGGGATCTATGTCGGCGGGGCATTCAAAGCGTTTTCCCTGGTGCGCGCCCTGCGGCTGCTCGACATGAAAACCGTGCTCGTCGGTTCGCAAACCGGCAGCCGGGAAGATTACGAACAACTGCGCGAATTGTGCGACGAAGGCACGATCATCGTCGACGATTCGAATCCGCTGGAACTCGCGGGATTTCTCCAGGAGAAGGAAGTCGATCTGTTCATCGGCGGCGTGAAGGAGCGGCCCATCGCCTACAAACTCGGCGT
>JBEKWX010000448.1:0-3149 GCA_049512675.1 Terriglobales bacterium
CCGGGCAAGGCGTGGGCTCGGAGTTCTGAGGCCATACAAATCAAGAAGAACACTACACTGACCTCCAGCAGATTCCGCTGCGATAAACGCATCGCCATGAAAAGCGTCGTTGCAATGTTAAGGTGAAACAAGCCTCCACATACCAACACGATCCAACCGGCGTAGTAGGTAACCCTGCCAATCAACTGCAGACGAATGACGTGGCTCATGGTGAAACCCTCCTTAGATGCACAGAGCAAGAAAACGTGGCCGCTTCGATTTCCAGCCCCGCGATAGACAACGCGGTTTGATCTTATCTTAGCGGAACCCGGGGAAGCTGCAATTTTCATCGCGCCGCATGAACGGACACCGGTGGCAGGGCATGAATGATCTCGTTTTGTACAAAAACCGGAAGGCGAATCATTTAGACAAAAACCAGGAGAAAACCAGCTTCGTGGTGGCGTGGGATCAGACAGCGATAGCAGGGTCAGTTCCAGGCATAGGTTTCCAGGCGAGAATGAGAGAGATCGAGAGCTACCGTCGCTCGTTCGATGCTGCCGCTACGCAATAGGCGGGAGACCTAATGGCGTCTCGGCAAAAGAAAGGTCGGCCCCGTGACCTACACGATGCGATGATTGCTGGCATCGTGCTCGCTCACCACGCCACGCTTGCAACCCGTAACATCACGCATTTTGAAGATCTTTCGGTTCCAGCCATCAACCCCTGGCTGGCGTAACTGTTGGTCCGGCGTGCTTAGAAGACCTCCGGCCATTGTTGTGCACCGTGTAGACGGCGGGGATCACGATGCAGTCTTGATCGATGGCGTAGGCTGGGATAAAGGGCGTATTCGAAATGATCAGCTCACGAGTACCCGGAACCCGGCCTGATCTGCCCGACATGGGGAGTGTGGCGAGCTGTCGAACGCTGTAACGATCTGCATCGTGATCCGGGCGGCAACCTCCTCGCTATTAGAGAGCGCGATGTAATCAGGAGCCTGATCCAGTTGCCTGGTCGCCTGCTCGGTCCATTCGATCGTCGGCCCGATCATCGCCGAGCGCGCCCCCGCCCTCTTGAGCCGCTTTACGACCTCCTCATGGATTACGACGCGGCCTTTACGCATCTCTTCAAGCGCCTTGCGAACCAGCGCGTCCTGGTAGGCGTGCAGCTCGATGTAGTTGGATCGCCTCGTTGATGAGATAGCTGCGCGAACGGTCCTGCGCGGCGGCCAGCGCATCAAGGGTGTCGATCTCGGCGGCCGCGGCGCGGAAGCTGATGGTTTTCTCGGTGTTGCTCGTAATGCCAGAACAATAACGGGAACGATTCCCAGGAGTTTCTCAGCTGGAGAACGACGTCAGGACCAAATGCTGTTTAGTAGCACTTTGTCCAATGGGTCCCGGCCACCCGGACAGTCATTTCCAGACAATAGCTTCTATTACCGTTGGACATCCCCTCGTCGACCTTTCGTTATCTGGCCGAGACCAGGTGTCAGCCGAAGAATCACTGTATGCACCGCATCTGAGCGGGATCTTCTTCTCCCAGGACGCGATGTAGCGGCTCCAGAACCCCCGCCGTGCCGACTGAGGTACGGAACAGGAGAAGCAAAGTGAAGCGTCAAGATTCCCCATGGACGTGCGTGAGTTGCGCATTAGTTCTATTGAATGTCCTTCTATTCGCAGCAACTGCCACCGGACAATTGGCCCTCAATCCCTCCACCGTGATCTTCGGTAGTGTTCAGACCGGTAATAGCGTGTCGCAATCGGTGGTTCTGAACAATACTGGAAGCAGGAATCTGACGATTTTCCGAGCGAGAGTATCAGGGACCGGATTCAGCATCAGCGGACTCACCCTGCCATTAACGCTGGCCCCGGGCCAGAGCGCGAGCCTCACTACGGCTTTTGCGCCGCAGTCCAGCGGCAGCATCAGTGGGGACGTCTCTTTCGAATATTTCAGGCATGAAAGAAGAGACTTTGAATCCTTGAGAGCAGCGACGGTTTCCCTCACCGGTGCGGGCACAACTCCCGGTCAACTCGCCGGCAATCCCAGCAGCCTGAACTTTGCCAACGTCCAGGTGGGAAGCAGCCAGACGCAATCCGCAACCCTGACTAACTCGGGGAACTCCAGTCTAACGGTCTCTCAGGCCACTCTCAACGGCACCAGTTTCAGCCTGAGCGGTTTAGCCTTACCCCTGACGCTGGGAGCGGGCCAAAGTGCCACTTTCTCGGTAACTTTTGCCCCTCAGTCGATGGGCAGTTCAAGCGGCAGCGCAAGCATCACTTCCACCGGCTCGAATCCCAACTTGAGCATTCCACTCTCTGGAACGGGTGTGACGCAGGGGGCGATGGCTGCAAATCCCACGAGCCTCGCATTGGGTAACGTTCAGGTCGGCAGCAGCGCGAGCTTGTCGGAGACGCTGACCAACACGGGCGGAACCAGCCTCACGATCTCGGCCGCCGCCGCGAGTGGCACCGGATTCAGTTTGAGCGGACTGGCTTTGCCTGTGACGTTGACCGCTGGCCAGAGCACGTCCTTCACTGTACTTTTTAGTCCGACCGCGAGCGGCGCCGCCAGCGGCAGCATAAGCATCACTTCCACCGGCTCGAATCCCAACTTGAGCATTCCGCTTTCTGGAACGGGCGTGACGCAGGGAACTCTGACTGCGAACCAAACGAGCCTGGCGTTCGGGAGCGTTCAGATCGGCAACAGCACGAGCTTGTCGGAGACGCTGAGTAACACCGGCGGATCGAGCCTCACGATCTCGGCCGCCACAGTAAGTGGCACCGGATTTAGTTTGAGCGGACTGACCCTGCCTGTGACGTTGACCGCTCGTCAGAGCACATCTTTCACGGTACTTTTTAGTCCGACCGCGAGCGGCGCTGCCAGCGGCAGCGTAAGCATCACTTCCAACGCCTCAGGTTCCAACTTGAGCATTCCGCTTTCTGGAACGGGCGTCACACAGGGAACCCTCACTGCGAACCAAACGAGCTTGGCGTTCGGGAGTGTTCAGGTCGGCAACAGCGCGAGCTTGTCGGAGACGCTGAGCAACACCGGCGGATCGAGCCTCACGATCTCGGCCGCCACTGCCAGCGGCACCGGATTCAGTTTGAGCGGGCTGACTTTGCCTGTGATCTTGACCGCTGGCCAGAGCACGTCCTTCACTGTACTGTTTAGTC
>JBEKWX010000449.1:0-3135 GCA_049512675.1 Terriglobales bacterium
GCCAAGGTGATGACCCGCTTCATGGGCGCGAGCGGCGCTGAGTCTCTGGACGTGGCGGCCAGCATCTTCATGGGCCAGACGGAGGCTCCGCTCACCATCCGCCCGTTTCTTCCCGACCTCACACGCTCCGAACTGATGACCGTAATGACCGCCGGCATGGCCCACGTCTCCGGCGGCATCATGGCTGCCTACATCTTCTTCGGCATCGAGCCCAAACATCTTCTGAGCGCGGTCATCATGACCGCCCCCGGCGCCATCCTGATTTCAAAGATGCTCGTGCCGGAGACGGAAGTTCCGAAGACCGCCGGCCGTGTCGTCATGAGCGAGGAGGAAGTGGACGCGGAGAAAAGTGAAAACCTGCTGGGCGCGATTGCGCGCGGTACTACCGACGGTGCGCGCCTCGCGCTTAATATCGCCGCCATGCTGATTGCATTCCTCGCGCTGATCGCCCTGGCCAACGGCCTCCTCGGCGGCATTCACAACCGGCTCGGAGTGGTGTGGTTTCCCTCCAGCCTGCAGCAGATCTTCGGCACTTTGTTTGCCCCGGTCGCCTGGGTCATCGGGGTCCCTTGGCGCGACTGTTCCGCCATCGGCAATCTTCTGGGCACGCGTATGGTGTTGAACGAGCTCGTGGCCTTCTCGATGCTCGGACCGCAGAGGGCCGTGCTCGACCCCCGCTCGTTTACGATTGCGACCTTCGCGCTTTGCGGGTTCGCCAATCTGAGCTCGATTGGAATCCAGTTGGGCGGCATTGGAGCGCTTGCTCCCAACAAGCGCGGCGAGCTCGCGCGCCTAGGAATTCGCGCCATGCTGGCCGGAACCATGGCCAACCTGATGTCGGCTTCGATTGCCGGCATGCTTCTGTGAGAGAGCTTTTCCAGCGTGAAACTACCTCAGCAGCTAAGCCGTCGATGAAAACCAACTTTTTCAGCAGCCTGCTAAAGGGGCCACGCTCAACGATGTGGGCCAACCGGCGGGTAAGAATTCAGAAATTTGTGGGGGGTACCCCCCCTCCCCCTAAAATGAGTTAAATCATTGATAGTAAGGTAGTTACATGTAACGTGTTACAAAGATGGGACTTAGTATTGACTTTTGCTGTTTGGCGTGCACTTGCGGGGGTGCTGACTGGAGCCATATGTTGTCAAATAGCGGAGAAAAGTTTGCCGCCGGAAATGCGTTCGTCTCTGGAGACTGGCGCAGTTCTCGATGGTGCACTGTCGAGGTATGTTCGCACCGATTGGGGAGCAAGTCTGTGATGGCTCGTACATCGCGTTTGTGATGAAAAAGGTCAACGGCCCCGCCCAAGCGGTAGTGCCGCGGTTTGAAAATTTAGCGAGGCAAGTTGGAATTGCCGGCAGCAAGAAAGCAGGTCCTTCGCTTCGCTCAGGATGACAATGGTTTGGGACTATCCAAACTGAGACACTACCGCCCAAGCGAAAGCTTGGACGGGCAACCGCCCTCGGCGAGCCCTCAACTATTTCGCGTACAATTTCATCAAGATTCACCGCACGCTGAGGACGAGTCCGGCTATGGCTGCTGGCGTGACGGATCGACTCTGGAGCGTAGAGAATTTGGTAGCCCTCTGGGACGCCTACGAGCAGCGGAGGGCGGAAAGAGCGGCGTGAATCCGACACATAGGGTCATCTACGAGATTTGCAAGGCAGGCATCATCCTCCTGCCTGCATTTCTTGGTGCCTATATGTTCTTCTCTGCTTGCGTCGGGTATGGCAAACCGCCAGTAAAGTGGTACATACGTCTGCTGGTCGGTGCGATTGGATTGTTGTTTATGTTTCCGGGCATCCGGCAGCTAATTTCAAAGTAGCCCACTACCACAAATTCAATGCACGGTTGCTCTCGCCCCATTCATTTGTATACTAGAACTCGCAGTGTGCAATCCTGTTCAACGCAATCAGATCGAACAAAACCGGAGCGTCCCGATGGTCAAATTTCTTCTTGCCCTAGTCGTCTTTTCCTCGCTAACCCTCTGGGCCGCCGACAATATCACGCCGCTTAACGTCAAGGAGGGTCTCTGGGAAATGACTGTGACTCATTCCATGAGCGGCATGCCCGCCATGCCGGACATCCCTCCCGACGTTCTTGCTAAGATGCCACCGGACCAGCGCGCCCGCATGGAAGCGATGATGAATGGCGGGCCGAGCACCGACGTCCGCAAGGAATGCATCACGAAAGAGAAAATAGAAAAGAACTCTGCTTTCAGCAACAACCGCGGGGACTGCACCCGCACCGTCGTGAATTCCACGGGCAGCAAGCTGGAAGTGAAAATTCACTGTGAAGAAAAGCAGGCTTCGACCGATGGAACGCTGGTGCTGGAGACTGCCGGTTCCGATCACGTCAAGGGGACGATGCAGGCGGTCACCAACGCCAACGGCCATACCATGAACATGAATTTCACCTTCAGCTCCAAGTACCTGGGCCCAGCCTGCGGAGACGTCAAGTAGAGTGACAACAAGCAGTGTTTGTGTGCGTGAGAACTGGGTCGTCCCTCCGGGACTTAGTTCATTGTTCCCACTTTTCCCAGCGCTGAAGCGCTGGGCTAAGTTGGTTCGCCCCTCCGGGGCTGGATGCGCAGGGCTAAGCTGAGCGTCTTCCGATCCGCCTCCGACGAATTGGACAATCTCCAGCCGGTCTCCGTCGTGCAGTGGAGTCTGCGGCCATTGGTCGCGGGGCACGATCTCGCGGTTCAGTTCGATCGCCACGCGGTCGGGCTTCATGCCGAGCCCTTCGACGAGCGCACCCAGAGTTTCTGCGGAAGAGATTTGAGTTTCGCCATTGATCGTCAGGTTCATCGATTCAATTGTCGCATCTCTGCTGGTTCTTCGATCCTGCGCCAGCCGCGCACAGCCCCTAAAGGGCACTAATTTCGGGGGGCTTTTGGCATCGCTAAAGCGATGCCCTGATACGGAACACTTCTAGCTTTGGCATCGCTAAAGCGATGCCCTGATACGGAACACTTCTAGCTTTTGGCATCGCCGAAACGATGCCCTGACACGGAACTAGTGAGCTGTCCCGGTGATTTCGTAAGTACGGATGCGGCGCCGGGGGTCAGTATAAGTCCAGCGAAAGGGTCTGGCGGATTTGGCGTAGGCGCGGATGTATTTCCGCAGTTTGCGGGCC
>JBEKWX010000450.1:0-3123 GCA_049512675.1 Terriglobales bacterium
TCGAGCGTATCTTTCACAATCGCACCACCTGCAAAATCGCACCAGCTGCGCGCCGGGCGGGCAGAATATGCCACAACACTCAAGCCTGTGATTGTGGGTCCAGAGGTGTGAACTGAGGGTTACGTTATCACAGCGGGGAGGGGATGACAATCTTTTGTGCAGTGACTTTGGTGCACCCCGTCTGACCAGCCGCGCATTCCCTCTGTAGAGACGGGCTTGCCCCGTCTGGCTTTGCGCGCGGCGGGAGACGCGGCAAGCCGCGTCTCTACAGGGGAACCGGTTAATCTACGAAGCGCGCTCCAGCGCGGTCGCGAAAGCATCGAGCGAGAGCGAGCGCAGCAGGTTGCGGCGCAACCCGCGCTCGACTTCGCCGAGACCGTCCGCGGCGCGCTGCACCCAGGCGAGGTCGGCGGATTCGGACATCTTCTTGAGTTCGCCCAGAATGTCCGTATTACGGACCAGTTGCGCCGCGCCCGATTGCAGGAACATCAGGTCTTCGAGCAACGAGTAGAGAGTGCGGAGAAGGTTTTCGATCTTCTCGCGGCCTTCGGCGCCTGAACGGTAGGTTTCGGTCGTCTTGAACAACTCGGTGTGATCGCCTGCGCCGAGCGCGGATTTCAGCATGATCAAGGCATGGTTGCGGGCCGCGATGTAGCCTTCCAGATCGAAGGATAAGGCGCGTCCGACGGCGCTTTCGCTGAGGCGCGCGACCAGCGCGCGCTGCCGGGCGTTCCAATCGGGACGAAGCTGGGCGAGCCGGCTCTCGATCTCTGTCGTAGCGAGCGCCCCCAGGTTGAAGGTCATGGAGCGGGAACGAATCGTGGGCAGCAATTCGCCAGGGTTTTCGGTGAGCAGAAAAATGGTGGCGAATTCGGGCGGCTCTTCCAGAACCTTGAGGAGCGAGTTGGCGGCCTCTTTCATAAAGGCCGAACTGGTGAAGATGTAAACCCGTTCTCGGGCTTCCGCGGGCCGATAGTAGATGGTCTCAATCACGTGCCGAACCTGATCGACCTTGATCATCATTTGCGGGGGATCGGGCGGGACGATGAGCACGTCGGGATGAGTCTGAACGAAGAGCCGGGTCTCTTTCTTGTCCGCGTCGCGCAGATTTTCGCGAGCTTCGACGGCTTCGGCGAAGCGGGCGTCGAGGTCTGCGGATTGAGCGATGCGAGCGCAGTTCGAACAGCGTCCACAGAAATCGGGCAAGCCGTCGCCGGCATCCCCTCCTGTGCCGCCGGTGCCTCCGATGAAGGACGGCTCCAGGCAATTCATGGCGCGGGCGAGCATCAGAGCCAGCGTGTACTTGCCCGATCCGCGCGCGCCGGAAAGAATGACGGCGTGCGGAAAGCGATTGCGCGCCAGCATCTCGCGCAGGCGATGGATAGTTTTCGGGTTGCCAGCGAATTCAGAAAAAGGCATAAGAGGCGCTGTTGGCTTTTCGCTTTTCGCTAAAAGCGAACAGCGAACAGCGGTCGTACTAGATCTTCAGTTTCTTCCGCACCAACTCGATGATAAGCGCATGCGTTTCGTTGGGCGTGCCTCGGGCGTTCACGACGTGCACTCGCTGCGGCTCGCGGGCTGCGATGGCCAGGTACGCGTGGCGCACGCGTCCGAAAAACGCCCGGTTTTCCTGCTCAAAACGATTCTCGTCTCTTTCCGAGCCCCTTTCCGGCCGGACACCTTTGTGTTTTCGATTGCGACGGCGCGCGCGCTCGACGCTGAACGCCACGTCGTTATCCAGCAGGATTGTTAGGTCGGGTTGCAAATTGCCGCAGAGGATTTCGTGCATCTCGAGCACCGGCTTCGTTCCCAGCTTGCGGCCTCCGCCCTGGTAAGCCTCGGTCGAATCGGTGAAGCGATCGCAGAGTACGATGCGTCCTTCGGCGAGCGCGGGCAGAATGACCTCGTGAATGTGCTGGGCGCGGGAAGCGAACATGAGCGCCATTTCCGTGAGCGGAGAAAGGCCCGAGGTGGCCGAGTGCAGCAGCACCTCGCGAATCTTCTCGCCCGCGGTGGTGCCGCCCGGTTCGCGGGTGATGGTGATAGAGAGGCCATGCGCGCGCAAGGAACGCGCCAGTTTCTCGGTCTGGGTGCTCTTGCCACTGCCGTCGAGACCCTCGAAGGTAATGAATTTTCCGCGCGCGGGCACGTCGGGATGATAGCAGGCGACGGCAGCCAGCGGTGACCGGTGGTGAGCGGGCGATGCAATACGAGTGCTGGGCGGCGAACCAGCCTGCCGGACTGATATATTAACGTACGGTTCTATTTGCGTCGCTGTGGGGCGAATCGAAAATCCGGAGGGGAAATGCGCTCACGTTTTGGGGTGAGGAGCTTTTTTTGTCTCGCAATTGTTCTGTTGTCATCATTTTCAGTTTTTGGGGCAAATGGTCCGACAGTCTTGCTCTCGGTGGACGCGTCGGAAGCGCCGCGCAAGATCTTCCACACGCAATTGCGCATTCCGGCCAAGCCGGGGACGCTCACGCTCTACTATCCGAAGTGGATTCCCGGTGAGCACGGGCCGACCGGTCCGATCACGGATCTAACAGGCCTGAAGTTTACGGCGAGCGGAAAGACGCTGAAATGGCGGCGCGATCTGCTCGACGGTTTTACTTTCCACGTGGAAATTCCGGCGGGAGAGAACGAAGTCATCGCGAATCTCGACTATGCTTCGCCCGCGTCGTATGAGCCCGGATACAGCGCCGGAATGTCGGCGACCGAAAAGTTGTACGTCGTCAACTGGAGCACTCTTTTGCTCTATCCCGCGGGGTATAGTTCCGATCAACTCACGTATATCGCGAGCATGCGGCTGCCTGCGGGATGGAAGTTTGGGACGTCGCTGCATGTCTCCAATCAGGTGGGCAGCGACATTCATTTTGCGCCCGTTTCCTTGACCATGCTGGTGGATGGTCCGGTTATCACCGGCGAATATTTGAAAGTCGTGCCACTGACGCCGCCCGCCGAAGAGCCTCCCGCGGAACTCGATCTTGCGGCCGACAGCCCCGCCGCGCTCGATGCTCCGGAAGAACTCTGGGAACATTACCGCAACTTGGTGAAGCAAGCGGGAATTCTGTTTGGCGCGCGGCACTACAACGATTACCACTTCCTGCTGACCCTGAGCGATCA
>JBEKWX010000451.1:0-3122 GCA_049512675.1 Terriglobales bacterium
GAAACTCTCCGCTGAACTGGCAAAGAACCCGGTGCAAGCTCAACTGGAAACCACGAAGGCCGCATTGCAGACTGCAACGCAAGAGCGCGACGAGTGCACAGCCAAGTTTGATCGCCAGACGATCCTCTACGACAACAGCATCGTCATCGACCCCGACAAAATCTGGATCATCCCCGCCGATGTTGAACCGATCGCCGTCGGAGACCACCCCGTCACTTACACCCACTACGACCCGAAGACGAAGCGCGAGACTGTCCACTTCTATCCTCAGCGGCAATAGCCGACGGGCGCTCACTCAAAACTCCGGGTCGGGGATCAATGAGCGCTATCGGGATATTTCGACAACCCACGCCTAAAGCCCGCGCCAGTAGCGGCGTTTACCTCACTAACCGCCCGGTTAGTGAATGGTTAGTGAAATAGAGCCCAGCTGGTCCTCGCGAATCCGTCACCGCGTCGTCGGGCCAGCCCCGGACCTTGTGCCCTGCGGCCTGCGCTCGGAAGCTAGCGGTCCAGTCCGTCCGCTTGTCGATAAGTCAGGTCACGAGGTCTGCCTAGACCAACAGTAATTTAAGAATGTGGGAGGCACTGGTGTGACTTGCGATGTGCGCCGTGGGCCACTTTGTGGCGCGTACAATTCGGTGACTCGACGGCTTTCGGCGGGGCACAGGGAATCTTCCACGTGGAACACAAATGTTTTTACCGCGGTAAAACGACATATAGGCGTCAAATCAGTAAGGGCAATAAAAAGCGCCCCGAGCGTTTAAGCTCAGGGCGCCTTCGGCAGCCCTCCCCCAGAACTGCCAAACCACGTGCCCATCCTATGTTCGTTTGACCCGACTGTAAATATCACTTCCGTAATCCCAAGCTTGCAAATGAGTACCGCGAGTCCTGCGCGGAGGTAATGTTACTTCGTGGAGTTAACAAATGCTTCTTTCTAAAAGGAAGAGGGACAATCTGTTAAGAATTATGAGAGATGCTCCCAAGACGAGAGAAGAAACGCCACAAGGCAGAACGCCAGAAGCGACGGGATCACTTCTTTTTCCAGGTTTGTCCGCCGTCCTCGCTGCTCCAGATTTCGCTGTTACTGGTGGAAAGCACAATCTCCGCCGGACTGCGGACATCGCGGACAGCGCCACGCACATCAATGTGAGTTATGTCGGAGCTAAGTTGCTGGGCTTTGACGGCAGGTTGCACCTGCGACCAAGTTACTCCGCCGTTGGCGGAGTGGAAAAGTGTACCCGCCTGCCCGCCAGCCCATACATTCTCGCCCTGACTTGCGTAGCACAGCAATGGATGATCCGCGCGCAAGGCGTCTTGCCAGCTTTGGCCGTTGTCCGGCGACCGTTGCAGGACACCCCCGGTAATCACCCAGGTGACACGGTGCGCCAAAGACTGGCTCACAGGGGATGCCATTTTCGCAGATGACACCATCGCCCTGGCCTGTGACTTGGCTAGCCCGGGGACAGCGGCTGCCAGGGTTTTCTGCTGCTCATTCACTTGCACTTGCATCTCTTTCTCTTGCGGAGCGGGCTCTTGCGGCGCAGGCTTTGCCTTTTCAATCGCTGGCGTCTCGTTCCTCGCCATCAGGGTGTTGTCCGCGGAGGGTGCAACCTCTACTACAGCGGCGGCTCCAGAAACCTCGACGGTTTCGGTCGCCCGCCGACTGGTGGGTGCATCGAGCGCCACGGCTCCGGCCGATGGCATTGCCGCCCCCCCGACTCCCTGGCCTGAACCCTGCTTGTTCTCAGCAAGCAGCATTCCGTGCTCCGCCTGATGCGGCGGTGTTACTGCCTCTCTAGCGTTGAGTTTCTTGGACAGTCGCATTTCCGAATTCGGTCGTGCTTCATTGGTTCCAGCCGAGATTGCCGATTGGTCCATTGGCGACGGTGGGACCGACGACGCTGGGACTGACGATGCTGGAACCGACGACGATGCGATCTGCGGGGCGGAAGCTGGCGGCGCAGTAGCTGCGACCTGCCGGTTTACGGAAGGCGGCGTCGCCTGGTTCAGCTTTCCCGGATGCATCAGGAGCACCGACGCGACCACCGCAACGCCCGCTGCCAGCGCGGCCCAGCGCAGACGTGGCCAGGCAAATGCGGCCAGGAAGTTCCTCCCGTGCTTCGCCGGAATCGGCGTTACCCGGACCGCTTCAGTCTCGGTCGCAATCGGTGCGGCCGGCATCTCTGCAGGCGGGAGCGCCAGAGCGATCACCTCGCGGCAGTCTGCGCAGAGCGCCAGGTGCTCGAGCACGCCGTCGCGCTCGGTTGCCGAAAGCGCCTGCTCGGCAAAAGCCGTCAGCAGATCCGCATCCGGATGCGCTCGCTCGGGCCGGGCAGCCCGCAGTCGGTCGTACACGATTTTGGGTACTTCAGCCATTACTTCCTTTGCCTGCGTCTTGTGCCGGGACCTTTCCCTCAGGGAACGGTTTCGCCCCGGGATCTTGCGTCAAACGCGACCGCAAATTCAGCTCTATGTCCCGCACATCGGTTTCCAGCGCTTCCGTAGCCTGGGCATGGCTCATTCCCTGCATTCGCAGCCCCGCCAGAATACGCTTCCGGAGCCCCGTCGCGAGCCGATCGAGCCGCCGGCTCACGCTCGATTCGTGCAGCCCCAGCGTGTGCGCAATTTCAGCCAGCGTCCGCCCATCGAGATAATAAGACGCCAGAGTAAACCGGTCCTCTGACGAAAGTTCCGCCAGCGCCTCATCGGTGGCTGCCGCCAGCCTTTGGTCCGAGGTGCGATCTGAAGCGTACGCCGGTTCAGAGACCGCCGCTCGAAACTGTACACCTTCTTCCGTCTGCTCTTCCAGACTGACCGTGCGTTTCTGCTTGCGATAGCGATTGATGAACTCCTGCGCCATCACCGTGCGCAGCCAGCCTTCGAGCGAACCGCGGCCGGTGTAGAACACAAGTTTCGAACTGCGAATTCCATCGCGTGTGTTCACGCCGTAGAGATCCGCAAACAGCGAATCGGCCAACTCGGCGGCATGTGCGCTATCGCGTGTAATGTGTAGCGCCATGCCGTGCAGCTTCTGCCGGTAACGGGCGATGAAGTCCTGCCACGCCCGCTCGTTTCCCGCGGCACATGCGCGCGCCAGCGTCAGTTCTTCCAGACGCAGCCCG
>JBEKWX010000452.1:0-3117 GCA_049512675.1 Terriglobales bacterium
GTGGAGTCGCTGGCAAGGGGTAGCTTGGGATCGGAAATCATTGCACGCGTCGTTGTGGATAAGGCCGTGGGGCGGGCCCGGGATCGGGTCGCATCCCCAGCGCAAGTTTCGAACCCACTTCGTGCATTCTACGACTTCAGAGCCTGAATGCGCTCGGCCACGTCGCGATAATCAATGTTTGTGCCGTAAACGCCCGTGAAATAGCGCAGTGCCGCCGGCTTGTCCATGGCAGTTTCGCACGCCGAACCCAACTCATAGTTGATGGCAATGCGCGCTTCCTCATCGAGTCCGGGGATGCTAAGCGCCTTTTCATACCAGCGGATGGCGGCTTCCGGGACTCCTTTATCGATGAAGCATTGGGCCAGCCAGGTATAGGTCTGGATAGGCTGCGAAAATGCGTGGCCACGATCGATCGAGGAACAGACTTTCTGCAATTCCGCGATAGCTTCGTCGAGCAAACCCATTTCGCGGAAGGCAACGCCCAGGTTGTAATGCGTTTCCGGATCATCGTCGCCCGCACTGACTTCTTCTTCGAGTTCCTGTTTCAACGCGCCAAACATCTCCGAAAGATCGACGCTATCGGAGGGATGCATGGCCTGGGCTCCGGCTCCCAGCGGACGCACGGCAGCGGGGCTATAGCTCATCGCAGGAACGCTCATGGCAGGAGCGGAGGCGGTTGCGGCGCCTGCCACCGATGCCGCCATCGAAGGCATGGCCGCCGGGGCAGCCGGAATCTCCATTTCAATATGTGCCACGGGCTCCGTTTCCGGTTCCGGCGTTCCGGATGCGGCCGCCGCCGGCCAACCCGGCAACGGCTGGGTGTCGGGTGGCTGGGTGTCGTATGGCTCGATTACCGGTGAATGGGTTGCCCGAAGCTGATCAGCGGGCGCCGGCGCTTGCGGGAATGAATCTCCAAGCGAAGCCTCCAGATCCGCGACCAGCGCGGTCAGTTCACTTGCCTCCGCCGGCACGGCTTCTGCTTGCGCGGGTTCGGCTAGTGCCGGCATATCCGGCGAGGCTTCGAGCTCGGACTCGTGCTGGGTCTCCATTTCAACTTCAAATCCCGCAGGTTCGTCGGCGTTGATCTCGGTGATTTCCGGCTCGGGCTCGGCCGGCGGCTGGCCGGCGGATGCGAGGGCAGCGCGCAACGGATCCAGAATGCGGGCATCGCTGGTCAGGGTTTCGAGCTTCTCGATCCCGGCTCGTGCCTGGTCGGTCATGAAGTGCTCGAGGTAGAAACGGATTTCTTCGACCGTCTCGGCGATCTCGGGACTGCTGGAAGCATCGGCGTCGGCTTCGACCGAGGCCGACCGTGCGGCAGCCGGAGCGTGCTCGTCAACGGAAAGCGAATGCTCCCACTCGGAGGCAACGTCGGAAGAGAGTTCGGAGGGAAGCTCGGAGGAAGGTTCGGAGGACGGCTCCTGCCCCTCTGCGGGCGCGTACACCCCCAATTCCTGGATGGCGAATTCCGGATGCGCGGCAGCGGCAATTTCGTGATCGGCAGCCCCGGGCGCGGCCGTCGGCCAGGGCACGGGTGAACCCGCAGCGGCGGCGCGGGCCGCGGGCGAAGCGCTCGCTGACGGAGCAGCCGCCGATGATGCAGAAGTCGACGCAGCGGCGGCCGCGTTCTGCTCGTAGCGCTCGGCCAATTCTCCATAGCGTACGGCTTCATCAGGGCAGCCGGCATCGTGGTACACGCCTTCCAGGGTGCGGCAGCAGACGGCGGCTTCGGTAAAGCGCTGGAAGCGGGTATGGAGCGCGGCCAGGCGCTGGTTCAGGCGCACGTCGCACGGTGCCTGGGGCAGAACGCTCAGCAGAGGCACGACCGCCTTGTCCGGCAGATTGTAAGAAAGGAACAGGTCGGCATCGGTGACCGCGGAGCGCACCGCGATTGCGATGGGGTCGGGGTAAGACTGATCGATGACCGGAGCGGTTGCTTCCAGCTCCTCCACGATGACCGCCCCTTCTTCGGCAGTGATCCCGATGGCGGACGATGTTCCTGCCATGCGCCCCACCACCTGCTGATAGTTCTGCATGTGCAGCAAGTTCTGGGGCTCGGTGGTGGCCAGCATCTGGTACAGGTCGCGAGCCCGGGTCAGGTTTCCGTCCTTGACCGAGGCGTGAGCCAGAAGCTCGGTGACTTCGTTGATGTGCGTGCTCTCGCCGGCTTTGTTCAGCAACTGCATCAGCGTGTCCAATGCGCCCGAATCGTCGCGCACATGGCTGATCATGGCATGCAGGCTGCCCAGCAGCTTGGTCGAGTCGGTCGCCAGCAGGCGATCGGCGTGCCGGGCGTAAACGTCGAGCGCCTGGTGATTTTGACCGAGGCGGGCGCAACCCTCCGCCAGCAAAAACACCCCCTCGGGATCGTTGTGCACTGTCAGCAGCTTCTCGGCGATCGGAACCGCCTCGGTCAAGGTTCCGATTTGCAGGTACGCCTTCAGCAGGTCGCGCAAGCCGTCGGGATGAGAATCGAGGTCGGAAGCCTCCTCCAGGTACTTGATGGCGTGCTTGGGATCGTCGCTCTCCAGGGCGGCCTTGCCCCGCAGCAGCAGAACGTAACTGTTGCCCGGGTCGAGCGTCAGCATCCTCTTCAGAATGTCTTCGGCGGCGGCGAGTGAACCGCGCGAGCGCAACGATTCCGCCACCGCGCTGAAAATCTCCCACGCCTCTTTCTTTTTTCCGAGCTTGACGTAAACCTCGGCGAGCTTGACCCGCATGGGCACATTTTCCGCGTCCATCTCGAGGATCTTCTGGAACAGCCGCACCGCTTGTTCCAGGTCGCCTACTTTCATGAAGTCTTCGGCGACTTGCAGGTACTGGGCGCGCGCGTCGTTGAACAGCCCCTGCTGAGTGTACAGTTCCGCCAGTTTCAAAGATCCATCCACGCTCGGCTGCAGCTTCGTGATCTTCTTGTACATGGCGATGCCCTTGACCGTGAAGCCCTGTGCCGCATAGGCATCGCCCACCGTCTTGAAGCACTCGATGGCTTTGGCGTTGTCGCCCAGACGCGCGTAGAGATCGCCGATGGTGTTGTTGACGGTTAGATCCTTGGCATCGTGCTTCAGGACCTTTTCATACTCAGCAATGGCGTTCTGCAGCTTGCCCTGCTGGACA
>JBEKWX010000453.1:0-3113 GCA_049512675.1 Terriglobales bacterium
TTGACCGACCGCTTCAAACAGCAGTCGGGAAGCCAGCAGACGATTCTGGTCTCGTGCGTGAGTTTCGGATACAAACACGGCGTACCGGACGATGCCGACCTGGTGTTTGATGTGCGCTTTCTGCCCAATCCTCATTTTGTGCCGGAGTTTCGTGGACTGACGGGACGCGATCCTCGGGTCGCGAAATACATCCGGTCGTTTCCGCAGACACAGGAGTTCATTAATCGCATCTCCGAGCTGCTGATCTACCTGTTGCCACACTACATTCGCGAGGGCAAAAGCTACCTGACCATCAGTTTCGGATGCACCGGCGGACAGCACCGCTCGGTGATGATCGCCGAAGACGTCAACAAGCGGCTGCGGAAAGCGGGATACAAAGTGAAGGTGGTGCATCGGGACAGCCCAAAGTAGGCGCCCGTCTGGGCCTTCTTCCGTCGGTAGAGACGGGGCTTGCCCCGTCTTACTCTGCGTCTCTACGGGAAATCACAGGTAGAATTGAGCCTTACTCGAATGGCAACTTCCACAGTGGCGGGCGCGAAGAGTGAAGGAACACCGGCAAATCGTCCCCCTCGTCCAATCGCCCGCCTGTTGCGTTACGTGTTGCCGTACTGGTGGCAGTTTCTGGTTTCGGTGGCGCTGATGGCCATGGTGGGGCTGCTCGATGCGGGCCGGCTTCTGTTGATCGGCCCGATTTTCGATCGCGTATTGAATCCCGGCTCCCAGGAAAAGACCATCCCGTTGTTCAAGCTGCCGGGCAGCGAACGCTTTCTGAACCTCCAGCAGTTGGTTCCGTCCCACTTTCACAACCCATGGACGGTGGTGGCCTTTGCGCTGGTGGCAGCCACGGTGTTGAAGGGGATCTTTGACTACGCCGGAACCTACCTGGTGAACTACGCGGGTTTTGGGATGATCACGGACCTGCGGGATGATCTGTATAACGCAATCCTGCGGAGTTCGGCGGCGTTTTTCACGAAACACAGCACGGGCACGTTGCTCTCGACGACGGTCAACGATATCGAGAAAGTGCAATACGCGATGTCATCCGTGCTGGCGGAATTCCTGCAGCAGTTTTTTACATTTGTGTTTACCGCGGCGGTGGTGGTTCGGCTGGGAGGAAAGCTGGCGTGGGTGTTGCTGCTGTTCGTTCCCGCGATTCTGTACTCCTCGAGAAAAATCGGGCGCCAAGTGCGGGGCACGACGCGAGGCGGACAGGACAAGCTGGCTGATATCCAGAACATTCTGCACGAAACCATTACCGGGAACAGGATCGTCAAGGCGTTTGGCATGGAGAACTGGGAGGTGGATCGCTTCCGCGCGGCGGCGCGGAGGTTGTTCCGGGCAAACCTTCGGCTGGTGGCAGCGTTCGCGATCAGTTCTCCGCTGATGGACATTCTGGGCGCGATCGCCATAGCCCTGCTGCTGCTGCTCGGACGCGACCAGATTAACAGGGGGATATTCACGCCCGGGATATTCCTCGGGTTTATTATTGCGGTCTTCAAGTTGTACGACCCGGTGCGCAAGTGCGCGCAGTTCAACAACAATTTCCAGCAAGCGGTGGGAGCCTCGTCGGAAATTTTTCGTTTCATGGATATGGAAGACGAAGTGCGGGAGAAGCCGGGAGCGAAGCGGATGGGTAAATTTGCGCGGGCCATCCGGTTTGTGGACGTGTCTTTCTCCTATTCCGGTGAAGACGCCGAGGATTCGCCGCTGGTGCTGCGTGGTATCAATCTGGAGGTGAAGCCAGGCGAAGTGCTGGCGGTAGTGGGATCGAGCGGCGCGGGCAAGAGCACGCTGGTGCACCTGATCCCGCGCTTTTTTGACGTCAGCGGCGGGCGGATTCTGATTGACGACAACGATGTGCGCGATGTGACGCTGGAGTCGC
This sequence comes from Terriglobales bacterium, assembly GCA_049512675.1. Lineage (GTDB taxonomy): Bacteria > Acidobacteriota > Terriglobia > Terriglobales > Acidobacteriaceae > Acidiflorens. Next base: position 1,883 of record JBEKWX010000453.1, read on the forward strand.
TGCGGTCGCAGATCGGGATTGTCACGCAGGAGACGGTGCTGTTCAACGATACGGTGAGAAACAATATCGCCTACGGCCAGCCGCATGTATCGCAGAAGAAGGTGGAGGAAGCGGCGCGAGCGGCGCGAGCGCATGAATTCATCCGCGGGCTTCCTGAAGGGTACGGCACCATGATTGGGGAGCGCGGGGTGCGGCTTTCGGGCGGCGAGCGGCAGCGCATCGCGATTGCGCGGGCTATCCTGAAGAATGCCCCGATTCTGATTCTGGATGAGGCCACGTCGGCGCTGGACAGCGAGTCGGAAGCGCTGGTGCAATCGGCACTGCAAAATCTGATGAGCGGGCGTACTGTGTTTGTGATCGCGCACCGGCTCTCGACGGTGCGACGCGCGAGTCGTATTGTAGTGCTCGAAAACGGCACCATCGCCGACATCGGCGCCCATGAAGAGCTGATGCAAAAGCTAGGCACGTACCGGCGGCTTTACGAATTGCAGTTTGCGGAAATGCCCACGTAGGAACAGCCGAGGGCGGCTGTCCCTACTTGATTCGAAAATTAACTTATGCCACTTCGCTCCATGACGGGATTCGCGCAGGTCAAAGGGCAGGTCGCTGCTCAGTTGGCGTTTGCGCTGTCGCTGAAATCGGTGAATCATCGTTTTCTGGATCTGCATTTCCGGCTGCCGTCCGACACCGACTCGCTGGAGATGAAGCTGCGCCGCATTCTGAAAGAGAAACTGGCGCGCGGCCACGTGGAAGTGATACTGAACCTGGATCGCTCGGGCCCGAACGGGGTCGCGCTCAACCGGCAACTGATTGCCGGCTACGTGGAGGCGTTTCGCGCGGCGGCCGATGAATTTGGGGTTAAGGGTGAGCCCGATCTGAACGTGGTTCTGAGGATGCCGGGCGCGCTGGACTCGGGCGGCGAGAGAGCGGGAGACGAACTGGAGACCGCGGTGATGGCGCGAGTGGAAGAAGCGCTTTCCCGGCTGAATGAAATGCGCGAAGAAGAAGGCCGGAGCATCGGCACCGAGTTGCGCGCTCGCATGGCGAATCTGGAAAAAGCAGCGGCGGGGGTGGAAGCCCATCGCAGCACCATCCTGCGCAGTTACTCGGAACGGCTGCAGTCGCGCATGCTGGAGGTGCTCGGCGCACAGGTGGACAAGGAACGGATCCTGCAGGAAGTCGCGGTGCTGGTCGATCGCAGCGACATCCAGGAAGAACTGGTCCGGCTGAA
>JBEKWX010000454.1:0-3105 GCA_049512675.1 Terriglobales bacterium
GCTGAGCACCTGGGAATAGACTACGTAGGCGATGATGGCTTGATATTCGCGGGAAAGGTCTTCGTTCAACAGCTCCGCGAGGCGGTTGCGGGAAATTTCGTTTTCGTTTGTGGCGGATTTGGACTCAGCCATTTGTTCCCTCCTTTGAATTGTGAAAGACAGATTAAGTACAAGCCGCGATGCTTCAGTGGACGCTGGCACCAGTCCTCTTGTGAGGGCGCGGACAATCAACCCCTAAATAGAATGATCAAAATGACGATCACCAGTATCAGGCTGAGGCCCCCGCCATAGTAATGGTATGGAGGACCAACATAGAACCCGCCCCCACCGAAAAGGAGAACCAGAATAATCAATAATACGATCAGCCACATCGTTTTCCTCCTGTGAAAGCTCCGTTCGATCCACGATGATAACCTCACCCGGAGGATCCGCCAAGCGGAACCATCACTAAGTACACAGACTGGTAATCGCGCCTCCATTTTCAGGCGGCGACATGCGGCTGCCATTGACTACTAAAATCAAATGACGGCTTCCGCTTCATGGTCATGAACTTCTAGAGAGGCCGCCTGGTAGTGCCGTGAGCAAAAGCCGGAAGTTGGTGACGGCATGAGGGGGCAAGGCGGCGTATCGTGGATGTGTTCAACGCGTCCACTTCTCCACCGAAGCAGTGATACGCCGCGACCGAGACAAGACGATAACATTGTTGGAATCAGAATCCGCCACTTGGCGGCGGCACAGCCAAAGTGGGATCGCTTAAGCTTGAGCGACTATTCGGAGATAACAAACATTCCGGAGCTGATCGCGAAGGTAGAAGCGCTATACAGCCTGCCTCACGAGCAGGTGAAAGCAAACGTCGAAATCTATGCCAAAGATATACAGTTCCGGTCAAGATCGCCGATTGCCCGCGCAGCGCGCCGCGTCCTCTTGGCACTGGGCGAATTTGGACCGAGCTTGCCCGCGCTGTCGATTACGAGCAATTCCGCGAGCCGCTCGCGTGCGCGATTGACGCGACTCTTTATCGTCCCTACCGCCGTCCCACAGATCGCGGCCGCCTCATCGTAGGAGAAACCCGAGGCGCCGACTAGAATCAGGGCCTCGCGCTGACCGCATGGCAACTTTGCGAGCGCATCGAAGAGCTCCTTGAATTCCAAGCGACTGTGCTGCTCGGGAGCCGCTTTCAGCCTGTCGAGGTAACTGCCGTCCGCATCTTCGACTTCGCGGCGTCGCTTGCGAAATTCCGACCGAAACTGGTTCCGGAGGATGGTGAAGAGCCAAGCGGTCATGTTTGTCCCCGGCTTGAACGAATTGATGTTGGCCATGGCGCGCAGGAGCGTTTCCTGCACCAGGTCATCCGCGCGGTCGCCTTTGCCGCTAAGTGAAATCGCGAACGCGCGCAACCTCGGAACGGCAGCGAGCATGACATCACGCACGGATGGCTCAAGCATCATCCGTTCGATCCTTTGTAGACCTACTTTGATCATTTCTTGACGACCGCAGGCGCATTCGTAGGTGGATGTTTCGTCATCTTCCTGGGCTGGTGTCGCCATCACCATCCGCATTTGCTGCGAGCACTCTGGACAAACTAACGTCCGAGAATTCGCACGGACTACCTGGTCCGGCAAACAATGCTGCAAAGACATGAGGTTTGTTCCCTCCGTAACAAAATCAATACCCATTATGAAGTTAGAGGCAATGTTCGAGCAGTGTCTGTATAAAAGTGCTCACCTGTAATCTTTCGCGATGTGTCCAGCGTTATGAGAGCCGCCGCCCGGTTCTCGTTCGGTTTTCCACAGCCCGTGCGCCCGGCACATTTTAGGCTTTTCGTTGCAACAGCTACCGGCTACAAATATTCGTTCTTTTAGAATCGGAGGTTATTGGATGGCCAAGAAATCGAAGCGCCGCTCGTGGACAACAGAAGATGTTCGCACGTTGAAGGCACTCGCGAAAAAGAAAACACGAGCGGCCAGCATAGCCAAAAACTTGAAGCGGACCGAGGGCGCAACGCGGCAAAAGGCATTCAGCATAGGATTGTCGCTCGACACGGGAGCTTAAAATTTGGCCTCGGAAAGGTTTGGCCTCGGAAAGGGATGGTCCAAACCTTCCTCCCCCCAAGCCCGCCGTCGGAAGCCCCGTCAGTCATCATACGGGGCTTTTTCTTCGCAGAAGACCCACGAAGCAAAGTTCACCGGCCCCAGTCCTCCTCGGCTTCGCGCTGCCTCGCGCCGGAGGGACAGGGTTCGTAAAACGCGAAAGCTCTTTCGATGCCCAGGGTTGTCGGGAACCAAAGTACCGCTCGCCGCGTTGAGGCTCGCGCACACGCGTGGTTGCACCTCGCCATGTGCCACGCAGACAGCGACCCGAATGAAAACCGCCCTGCTAGTGCTCTTCTTTGTCGCTACCGCGAGCCCGGTGTTGGCAAACTCGGAAATCACTTGCGAGACGGTCCGCGCGTACGTGAGGCAGGTCGGTTTTGTGCAGGCCAAGGCGCAGGCTCGTGCCGCCGGGATGACAGCGACGCAAGAACGCAGAGCAAGTCGCTGCTTTACGAAGACGGACTGACCGCGGGCAAAAGGTCATCCCGCCTTGGGGCTTCACCCCAGGCCTTGGGCGTGTCGTCCTTCGGACGAAGCTTGATTCAATTCGGAATTGCAAACTTGCGGAAATGGGACCCCAGCCGGTGTCCGCCGCCAAGTCCCTGACTATATCTGCGCGGTGAGTTGAGTTCTCGTGGTGGCGTCAGCGTCGGCTGGATTCGATAGACTGGACAGCAAAGCGAAAACCTAATGTCCCCGAAGACTGCCGTCCCCAAGGCTGGCGTACCAAAGCCGGCCGTCCCGGACACTGCCGCGCAGTTGTTTGCCCTCGAGGCGACCTTGGAGGACCCGTTCTACATCGCCACCACGCAGCAGCCGACGACCCGGCCGCCCCGCGTCCTCAAATACGGCGACACTTTCGTGGTCCTCGACAGCCGCGGCGATATCGCAGCGGCGTCCTCCGGCGGGTCCGCCGGCTTGTTTCATCACGATACCCGGTATCTCTCGCGTCTCGAATTGCTAGTGAACGGCACGTACCCGTTACTGCTCGGCTCCAACCTGCGCGACGACA
>JBEKWX010000455.1:0-3100 GCA_049512675.1 Terriglobales bacterium
ACGTCGGAGAATTTCTGCGGCCGGTATTTGCGCGCCAGGACCTGGTAGCTCATGCGAGACCACGATTATACAGTTTCACGCGCGCCCAGTTCGCTCTGGCACGGAGTCAATTTGCGAGAGATGTCTAGCCCCCAATGGGGCGTCCGATTCCCCGTAGAGACGCGGCTCGCCGCGTCTCCTGCCGCCGAGGGAGACGGGGCGAGCCCCGTATCTACAGCCAGCTCTTGCCGCTTGCGCCGCGGAGTCTGCCGGGGTACGCTCTTGCATTGAGTTTTTACTGCGAATCTTTGGAGAAGAAGCGGCAATGCAATTGCGAATGAGCACACGGACGATGGAGGGCGTGCTGGTGGTGGATTGCAGCGGCCGAGTGGTGTTCGGCGAAGAGTCGGCCAGCTTGCGCGACATGGTCAAGAAACTGCTGGCCCAGAATCCGAATGTTGTGATGAGCCTGCGCGAAGTGAACTACATCGATAGCGGCGGGCTCGGAACGCTGGTTTCGCTTTTCACGACTGCCCGTAACGCCGGCGGCGCGGTGAAACTGGCGAGGCTGAGCAAGCGTGTGGGTGAGCTTCTCCAGATCACCAAGCTGTTCACTGTTTTTGAAGTGTTCGACGATGAGGAAACGGCTGCGCGGTCGTTCAAGAAAGATTCGGCATAGGTGGGGGCCGGGCCTCGGTCGAGCGTCCGCTCCTCGTATCAAGAAGGTGGCACGCCCGCGGTTAATCGGTCAACTCCAGAACTAACGGATTCATTGTATTTCCAGCCTGGACGTCCGTGAGCACCAGGGTATGAATGGAGTTCTCTGCCGGACCGAGGTACTGGCTGATGATTGGTGTGGTGCTTCCCGATTGAGTAACGTACAGTTGGTAACCATTGTTGCCGTCGCTGGGATTGTTGTCGGGATAATAGACAAGGCTTATGTATTTGCTCACTTGCTGGTAGGCAAGGGCAGTGATCACCGGGGTCCCCATGCCCTGGACGGGGATCGGATCGATATAAACATCCACGCCGCCTGAGGGCGAGTGGGGCGATGCGTTAATGACGCGGAATTCCACGTAGCCCGAGGCCGGCGCCGGGTTGAAGTCAAGTACAGACTCAAGGACAACGTTGCTGCCGTTGGTGCCGGTGGCAGAAAATCCAGTCGCGATCACCGTGTACTGCAACCCACCGGACCAGTTCACGGGGGCGCTGAAGGCCTCGGTGGCGTCGGTGGGGTTTACAAACCCTTCGATCGTTTGCGTATCCGCAAGCACGTTGATATAGCCCGCCGAGGGCCGAAAACCGCGGAATGGTACGTCGGCAAATAGTTGCATGCCGTTGACTTGCTGCGGGCCGTAGACATTGATATCCATGGCTGGGGCGTCCTGGATGGCATGGACAAAACGAATCTGCGCTTGATTGTTGGAGGAAGCACAACTGATGGCGAAGATGCCCGAGGCCGCAACGGCCAACGCGAGGGGCAGGGCTTTCAACCAGCGAGACATCCTTTAATTCTCCAAAAGGCAGTTGGGCGGGAACAAGAAGGATTTTAGCAGCTTGTCGGGTGGTTCACCGGAAGTCGGTCGGACCTCGGCCGGACCTTGGCCGGATTTCGGCCGAGGCCCGGGTTCCTTTTCCGGGACATGGACATTGCATTCCTGCGCGCGGCATAGAGACGCCCGGCTGGGCCCCGGCGGCTCGTCCGCGATTAGTTAACCGCACAGTTGTTGTCATTCAACGGGACGGGTGACGGAGACATTGAATTTGAATTGGGGCTGTCCACCAGCACCAAGGTGCAAACCGATGCGCTGGTCTGGCTGCCGCTGACGTTGATGAGGTAATAAGGGGTGATCAGCGGGAACCCCTTCCCCACTGTGTAAACGTACACCGCGAAACCGCCCCCGCCGGGATTATAGGGAACGCTTACGTAGCCGCTCGCCGACTGGTAGGCAAGGTTCTGGATCGTAGCTGGTTCCAAGATGGGATTGTTATCGGGGTACGGTTCGATCCAAATATCCACGCTCCCGTCGAGTGACGGGGATGCGTTGAGCGCCGCGTTAATGACGCGGAAATTGATGGTGCCATCTACCGGGAGCGTGTTGTCGTCACTGAAAGACAAGAGGGCAGGGGCCTGGCTGCCGGCGCCGCCAGCAGCTCCAGTCGCAACCAGCGTGTACTCTGTCCCGGCGCTCAAGGTCGTGGAGGCGCTGAAGACGGGAGTGGTGACTCCGGGGGATTGAAACACTTCGAACGTGACGTTCCCCGAAGGTATGTTCGTATAGGTCGATGCCGAAGCGGTGCCAAATGTTACGCCCGAAAATTGCTGCGTGCCGTTGACCTCTATATCCAGGGCGCCACCGTACTGCGCGATGTTCGGCATAGCGTTGACAATACGAGCCTTCGTAGTGTTGCCTGAACTACAACTGGTGGCGACGATGCTCAAGGCCGCAATGGCCAGGAGAAGGGGCAGGGCTTTCAACCGGCGAAGCATAGTATTCTCCGAAAGGCAGTTTTCGTGGTGAGCAAGAATTGAGATGCCAATATCGTAATCCCAGGTTTCACCAGCGCCTGTAAATTTTTGTATTGGTGAGTCTAATTTAGCATGATTGGCCGACGGGAAGATAAGCGTGCCCGCGTCGTGCGCTGCATTCGCGCCTTGCCGGCGGGAACGGTGTCGAGCTACGGAGTTGTAGCCAAGGCTGCGGGCTGGCCCGGAGCCGCCCGGCAAGTGGTGCGCATCCTGCAACAAGTTCCGGGATTGCCCTGGCACCGCGTGGTCGGCTCGGGCGGGGCGATCAAGTTGTGCGGAGAACAGGCGGCGGAGCAAAGATTTCGCCTGCGCATGGAGGGAGTGACCTTCCGCGGGGCGCGCGTGGATATGAAGCGGCACGAGTTTCACTTTTCGAGAGTGAAACTCGCGTGCCGCAAGTAGGCGGACGAGGCCTTTGAGCGCTAGTGACAGTGTTGACTCCTCTTTTTCACGCTAGTGGTTGACACCAGAATTCGTTTTGGGCTAGTGTGAGCCTACACCGGAAAGGAGGTGGTCGGATGACAAGTTCTGATGGACATTGTAGTACCAGACCAGGTGAGGTGGCTGAGTCTTAGGGCGGTTGCTCTAAGC
>JBEKWX010000456.1:0-3079 GCA_049512675.1 Terriglobales bacterium
TCGATTCGGAATCGGAAAGAGACTCGTTGATCGCTTCGCCGAGTTCTTTCATGAGCTGTTTCAGTTGCTGATCCACGAATCCCCCTGGAATCGGACGCCGCTGATGGGGGACATCACACTTGGTTGTGACCCCGCCCATCGTCATTGTACGCCCGGTCGCTGCTAAAATCGAATGATGATCGACGGCCGGGCGGTCGAAAAAATCAAGCTCATTTTCCGTCTGGCCTTAGAGTGGCTGGAGCGCAGCCGGAAGGGCGGGGCGGTGCTGGCCGGGCTCCGCGCGACCGCCCGATCCTTCGGGCGCGTGCTGCACCAGCTCTGGCTGGAAGTCACCGGATTCACGTTCCTGGCGATGGCTGGCGTCGGGGCCATAGCCGGCATGCGCGAGTATGGCAAGTACCAGTCTGGCCACGCGACTGGACCAGGCCGGCTGCTGCTCGCGGTATGCTTCACGGTGTCATTCGCCTGGTTCGGGCTGAGTTCGTTCTGGCGAGTAAAGAAAAAAGCTAAAAGGCTAGGAGCCAAGAGCTGAGGGCCAAAAGCCAAAAGCCAAAAGCCAAAGAAGGGCAGGACGACATGACTGAACTCAAGACTGCCGAATCCGCAACCAAACGGGAAGCTAGCCTCCCGATGCAAGAGACCTCTTCTCATATTGCCGTAAGCCCCCTCTACACGCCCACTGATCTTGCGGCGTGGGACTATGACCGCGATGCCGGGTATCCGGGAGAATTTCCCTACACACGCGGCGTGCAAGCCACGATGTATCGCGGCCGCCTGTGGACGATGCGGCAGTACGCGGGCATGGGCGATGCCGAGGAGTCGAACAAGCGCTACAAATATCTGCTTGCGAACGGCACGACCGGGCTCTCGGTGGCCTTTGATTTGCCGACGCAAATTGGTCTCGATTCGGACAATCCGCTGGCCGTGGGAGAAGTTGGCAAAGTCGGCGTGGCCATCGATTCCATCGAAGACATGCAGCGGCTGTTCGAGGGCATCGATCTGACCAAAATTTCAACATCGATGACCATCAATGCTACGGCGTCAATCCTGCTCGCGCTATACGTGGCCGTGGCGCGGCGCCAGGGCAAGTATAAGGATGAAGATATTCGCAAGCTCTCGGGCACCGTGCAGAACGACGTGCTTAAGGAGTACATCGCGCGCGGAACTTATATTTATCCGCCGCAGCAGGCGATGCGCATCATCACCGACCTTTTTGCCTGGTCGAACGAGAACGTGCCGGAGTGGAACACGATCTCGATCTCGGGCTATCACATGCGCGAGGCCGGATCGACGGCGGTGCAGGAAGTCGCCTTCACGCTGGGCAACGGAATTGCCTATGTGGAAGCGGCCATTCGCGCCGGCCTCGATGTGGACAAATTCGCGCCGCGGCTTTCCTTCTTCTTCAATGCCCACAGTAATTTTCTCGAGGAGGTCGCGAAGTTCCGCGCCGCTCGCCGGATGTGGGCGAAGATTATGCGCGACCGCTTCCAGGCGAAGAGTCCAAAATCGTGGATGCTGCGCTTCCATGCGCAGACGGCCGGTTCCACGCTGACGGCGCAGCAACCGGAGAACAACATTGTGCGCACGGCGATCCAGGCCATGGCCGCAGTGCTCGGCGGGACGCAGTCTCTGCACACCAATTCCTATGATGAAGCGCTGGCCCTGCCGACCCAGGCGTCGGCGCGCATCGCATTGCGCACCCAGCAGGTGATCGCCTTCGAATCGGGCGCGCCACAGACGGTCGATCCGCTGGCCGGTTCGTATTACGTAGAATCGCTGACCAGCGAAATCGAGAAGCGAGCCGTCGATTATCTGGACAAAATCGAAGCCATGGGCGGCATGCTCAAGGCTATCGAGCGCGGATATGTGCAGCAGGAAATCCAGAACGCGGCGTACGAATATCAGCAGGCGGTCGATCGGCAGGAGGCAGTCGTCGTCGGCGTGAACCGCTTCCAGATAGGAGAAGAAAAGGCGGTGCCGATCCAGCGGATTGATCCGGCGCTGGAACCGAGACAGGTGGAGCGCCTGCGAGCGCTGCGCGCCAAGCGCAATGTCGAGACCTGGCAAGCCGCGCTCCGCGCCGTCGAAGACACGGCGCGCTCGGGCGACAATCTAATGCCGCGAATACTGGCGGCAGTGGAAGCGAATGCCACGGTAGGCGAAATCTCAGACGCAATGCGCAAGGTGTATGGCGAGTACAAGGAAGTGATGGTGATTTAGGCCGACATGTGCAGGGGATCCAGTTTGTCGAGGCTGCAGCGGATTGGATGTGGGATTTTCGGGGTGATGGCCATTGCCTTCGGCCTTTACTATTCCCGCGGCGCGTTCGGCTTTTCCTATCGAAACTGGTTTGGTGGATTGGTCTTTGGACCTTTCGTGATCTTACTTGGGATGGTGGCGTTGCTGGGGTCGGTCTTTAATTGGCCGAAAATTTGGGACTCGCCGCCGCGAGATCCCGCCCCAAAAAAGTGGTGAGCCGGGGCCGGCGCAGATTCAGTTTGCCAGTTTGTAGTCGCAGGCGGTGCGGCAGGCTTCGCAGTACAACAGGCCATCGGTGCACAGGTGCACGTCGAGTTGCGACTGGCACAAGACGCAGTATTTCTCGCACCAGCAACGCTCTTCCGCCTGTTCGCATTGGGCGCAGACGATGCGGCGTAGGCCCGGTTTAGAGGACATGGCTGGAGTTTAGTTCAGCAAAGGCCTTGGAAGGAACATAACGGAAGTCACCGAGAAGCGGGTCCCAGGTCTTAGGTGTCAGGTCTCAGGAAAACCGATCGTGCTTCCGGTTTGATTTTCCTAACACCTAACACCTGAGACCTGAGACCTGGCTCCGACCAATTTGCGCCCTTCCCGCCCAGGTGTTAACTTATTCAGTTCCAGACTCCGGCGGCCCAGACACTGTTCTAGCCAAGTCTGACCGAGGTGCTTCTTGTCGGTTGCTGAAGCCACTCCGCCTGTCGTCCCAGTCCGCAAGACTGCCTTGAACGCCGTCCATCGCCAGATGGGCGCGAAGATGGTGGAGTTTAACGGCTGGGACATGCCGGTCGAATACCCTTCGTCGATCGGGTGCGGCATTGTC
>JBEKWX010000457.1:0-3076 GCA_049512675.1 Terriglobales bacterium
TACGGCTTCCTCGGCCGAGACGATGGACCGGATGTATTCATTCACTACAGCTCAATCACCACCGAAGGCTACAAGAGCCTGCAGGAGGGCGACAAGGTGGAGTTTGAGATCGTCCAGGGACAGAAAGGGCCGCAAGCGGCCAATGTAACCAAGGTCCCGTGATTTGAGGTTGCTTTGCGCAGGCCGGTTTTGCGGATCAAGCTGTGCGTTCGCTCGACGCCCGGGCTAGCTGTGTCCTCCAGCCCCTGCTAACTCCCTGCCGCGACCTTTTCATCAGCGTTACAATCAATCCTCGTTACAATCATTCGATGCCCAGCCCCTAAAGGGGCGGCTGATTTGCGAAAAGCTTACGGCATCGCTAAAGCGATGCCCTGATACGAGCCTGAATTTTTCAGCAGCCTGATCGACAACTTTGGATGGACAACAAAGCCATCGCCGGAATTCTTTACGAGACTGCCGATCTGCTGGAGATCGACGGGCAGGACTCGTTTCGAGTGCGCTCTTATCGCAACGCTGCGCAGGCTATTGAAGCGCTGCCGCAACAGGTGGCCGACCTGATCCAGGAGCCGAAGAAACTTCTCGAAATACAGGGCATTGGCAAAGGCATGCTGGCCAATCTGCAGATGCTTTTCAAAGACGGCAGTATTGAGGCGCATGCCGAACTTCTGAAAAAATACCGCCCTTCGATGCTCGAACTGCTCAAGATTCAGGGTCTGGGGCCGAAGACGATTGCCTTGATCTGGAGCGCTTACCAGGTCAGCGACCTTGAGGGTGTAGAGAAGTTGGCGCGCGAAGGCAAGATCCGCACGCTGCCGCGCATGGGCGAAAAGCACGAACTGAAGCTGCTTAAGGCGATCGAAGACTATCGCCGCATCGCCGGACGATTCCTGCTTGACACCGCCGAAGAACTGGCGGAAAAACTGGTGGAGCATCTGCTCGCTGCTCCGGGCGTCGAAAAGGTCACGCCCGCGGGATCGCTGCGCCGCGGACGCGAAACCGTCGGCGACCTCGACATCCTGGTCACGGGCGGGGCCTGCATCGAGGCAGAACCGCGGCAGGCAATCATCGAACATCTGCTCCGTTTCCCTGGCCTGATGGACGTGATCGCGCAAGGAGAGAACAAGGTCAGCTTCCGCCACCGCAATGGCATGCAGGTGGACGTGCGCCTACTGCCGCCGGGGTCTTTTGGGGCGGCCATGCAATATTTCACAGGGTCGAAGGCGCACAACGTGGCCTTGCGCCAACGCGCGCTCAAGATGGGCTTCACGCTCAACGAATATAGCCTCGCCCGAGTCGAAGACGAGAAGCCGGTCGCGCGCAAGACCGAAGAAGAAATCTACGCCAAGCTCAAGCTCGACTTCATTCCTCCCGAATTGCGCGAGAATCTTGGAGAGATCGAAGCCGCCGCGGGACACACGCTGCCCGTGCTGATCCAATTATCCGACATTCGCGGGGACGTGCATATGCACACCGTGGAAACCGACGGCCGCAACACCATTGAAGAGATGGCCGAGGCGGCGCGGGAGCGCGGCTACGAGTACATGGCGATTACCGATCACTCGAAAAATCTCGCCTTCGCCAACGGGCTCACCGACAAACGGGCGATGGCGCACATCGAAAGGATACGGGCGGTCGAAAAAGAGATGAAGGGCATTCGCATTTTCGCGGGGATTGAAGTCGACATTCTGGGCGATGGCTCGCTCGATCTCTCGGACTCGGTGCTGGAGCAAATGGACATCGTGATCGCCAGCGTGCACTCGCAGTTCAACCAGGATCGCGCCACCATGACCGAGCGGCTGCTGAAGGCGATCGCCAATCCCAATACTTCGCTGATCGGGCATCCCACGGGACGCCTGCTGCTGCGCCGCGATGCCTACCAGTTCGATCTCGACGCCGTGCTCAAAGCGGCGGCCAAACATAAAGTAGCGATGGAACTGAACTCCTATCCGGACCGGCTCGACCTCAGCGACGTTCATCTGCGTCTGGCCAAACAGCATGGCGTGAAAATCGTCATCAACACTGATTCCCACCACACCTCGCACATGGAGAAGATGCGCTACGGAATTCTGCAGGCGCGGCGGGCCTGGCTCAGCAAGGAAGATGTGTTGAATACCTTGCCTGTGGCGAAATTTGCCGGGGCCATGAAGCGTGTCTGGTAAGCAGCCGGGGCAAGAAAGGGAAACAAATTACCCACAATTGATGGCCGCTTGCCCCGGGATTTTAGCGCCGCTTCCTACCGACGGTAAACATCCATTAAAATCAAACAGTTAGAGTGGGGTATTGGGGCGGTTTTGGACTGCGGTTTGCTGGATCAGGGTTGCGGGAGAGGTGTGCATTTTGGACGAGCGCCAACAACCGTTGGTGAGCGTCATCACTCCTGCTTATCGGGCGGCGGGGCGTATCCGGGAAACGCTGGATTCCGTGTTCGCGCAGACGTATCCGAACTTTGAATCTGCATCAGCATCTGGCGAAAATTCCATTAACGGAAGCGGCGATGAAGAAGGTATGGAACTGGGCCAGTGCTCTGTCTCCGGAGAAGCGGGAACGGCTGCGGGCGCGCTGGGGCGTGCGACGCGCCGTGGCGAAGTCCGCCAATGCAAAATTCATTCCGGACGCCGTCACGGAAGCAACGCAGAGCACGACGGTGTTCTTCAGCATCGAGAAAGCGCGAAAGGTGCTGGGTTACGAGCCGCGGGTACGGTTTGCCGAGGGAATGAAACTGGTCGAACAGTGGTTGCGCTATGCGACATATCCTTTAATTAACGATCTGGAATTAACGATCTGAAGAGCAGGAACTAGGCGCGAGAAACGGGAACGGACCGGAGCAGATGCGGAAGTACGAAAAAAAACAGATCCTGAAAAATGTCGGCTCAAGCTGGTCGGCGCTGGCCGTGAACGTGTCGGTCGGGATTTTTCTGTCGCCCTTCATTCTGCACCGGCTGGGCGATGTCGCCTTCGGCATCTGGGTCTTGATTTTTTCGGTCACGGGTTACTACGGACTGTTTGATTTAGGAATCCGCTCCTCGATAATTCGCTACGTCTCCAAATACACTGCGACCGGCGAAAGCGGCAAGCT
>JBEKWX010000458.1:0-3056 GCA_049512675.1 Terriglobales bacterium
GCCGCTCGCTACGCCGGACAAAATGCCGTGGGAGTGATTCTGACCGGAATGGGGGATGACGGCGCCCGCGGAATGCTGGAAATGAAACAAGCGGGGGCCATGACGATCGCCCAGGATGAGACCACCTGCGTGGTCCTCGGTATGCCGAATGAGGCGATTAAACGGTGCGCGGTCGATAAGGTTCTGCCCTTGCAGGCAGTGGCCGGGGCGATTCTCACCCACGCTCGATGAAGCAGAGAATGAGGGCCGACGATGAAACGAATTTTAACCGTGGATGATTCATCCAGCGTTCGGCAGATGGTCAGCTTTACCTTGCGCAAGGCGGACTACGAAGTGGTCGAGGCGGTCGATGGTAAAGATGGCCTCGCTAAAGTCAGCAGCGGAAAGTTCGACCTGATCGTCACCGATCTGAACATGCCCAATGTGGATGGCATCCAACTGATCACCGCCGTCCGCAAGCTGCCAGGGTATTCATTCATTCCCATCTTGATGCTCACTACCGAGTCCCAGGCTGAGAAGAAGGATGCGGGGCGCAAGGCCGGCGCAACCGGCTGGATCGTGAAGCCTTTCAATGCCGATCAGCTGATTGCCGTGGTCCAGAAGCTGGTTAAGTAGGGGCTCCGATGTTGAGCCTACCGCGTGTTCAAGTCAACATAATGGCCGAAGCTGGAGAGAGCGACCTGATCATTGCCGGGAATGTAAAAACCAAACCTGCCGAGACTTAGATTGCTGCCGGGCTGAGTCCAGCGATCCAGAACCACCCAACTGTCTCCTTCCCTGATCTGGTGGGTGATCTCATTCGGTCCCACACGGATCTGGAAAGTTCGGAAACTCTTCTTCTCACCCTTGTGTGGGACCTTAACCTCGTCTCCCTTCTCGCCGTTGCGGACTACGGTGCGGTAGAAGTTATTGTCGTCGATTTGGAAGAGGACATAGTTGTTGACGTCGATGCAGTTGAGCACCCACTGCAGGCGATGTCCCTTGGCGAGCATGGCGGAAAACACAAATGTACCTGAGCTGGGAGACGCGCCGTACATCACGAAGTCCCCGCCCTTATGAACGAACGAACCTTTCTCCTGCTTCCAGCCTGCCGGGTCGTTCCACTTGGACATGCCGCTGGGCGCGAGAGACAAATCCAAATTCTTGGAATGACCGGCGATGACTTCTACCGTCGACGAGCGCGTAAAGTTAAAGTTGTCGGCAGTTTTCGCGGTGAGAGTGTAGGAGCCGGCTGGCAGACTCAGCGTGCCCCCATTGCTTACCTTGGTCGGAGTCTCGCCCGCTTTGGCGAGCGTTACCTGCGCATCGGCAGGCGTGAACGTAATTCTTAAATCGCCCGCCGCGGCGTCCAATGCCACATCCGCAGCCGCAAGGGACACCGCTGCTCCAACGACGAAGTGCTGCTTGATCTGCTTGGGCTTGAACCCGGCTTTGCGTAATTCGACGATATGGTCTCCGGGATTGACGGTTGCCACCGTGAGCGTTCCATCGGGCTGAACCGTTCCCACCTGAGCTTGGTCGATCAGAACTGTGGCTCCCGGAACTCCCCCCTGGATCTTCAGCGAAGCCACATGGGGGATAGGTTGCATGTTGAAAATCAGTTTGGGTTGCTCGCCTTCGCGAAGCCGGATCCTTTGTTCTGGAGCGTCCTGGAATCCGTTCTTGGACACTCGCACAACGTAGTCTTTAAGTTCGAGATTCGGGATGCGCAACTGGCCGCCCTGCGTGAGTTGCTGTTGAGGTTTTCCGTTGAGGAAAACTTTTGCGTTCTCCTCGCCGGTAACCACCACGAGCGTGCCCAGATTCTGTCCGGATTCCAGGAAAGCGCTCAGCGTGGGCAAGGCTCCCGCATTAATGTCAATTTTGTACTGATGCTGATCGCTGCCGCGGGTCACGGTTAGTTCGTGAGGCCCGGCGGAGATGGACGGAAGATCCAGACCGTCCTGGGGCACGTCGAGCGGAGCCTGGCCATCGAGGCTGACTTTGGTGGAAGAATCGCTGGAATATACGTGCAGCCTGGCGCCCATACTGGCGACAACCACAGCCAGTACACCATGGGAAACGAAGGGCCCCTTGACGGCCGGAACCGCTCCTGCTTCGGTTGAGAAGGTGAAGGATGCTCCACCGCGCGAGCCATCGACTTTCAGGTTATGTTCTCCTGCGGGCACATTGTCGAGAGTCCACTGTCCATCCTGAAAATCCGCGGGCGGCTGATCATCGAATGTCACTTTTCCCGTGCCGGTGTCTGAAGACAGTTTCAGCACCGGTAGCGCGGGCTCGGGAGGCAGCGTCGCGGGGGCCGAGGCGACAGGAGCCGCTTCGGGGGGCTGGGTGATCGGCGGCGCGTGATGCTTGTGCACGAACAGAAAGATCGCCACCAGGGCTATTGCGGCGGCCGAGGCGAGGATCGCCATTGTGTAACGCTGCGGTGATCTCGCGGGCTGCTTGAGATTGGAAGATGAAAATGTGGTTTTGGGCGCGCGTGCAGGAGATTTGGCCGCGGAAGCGGTGACTTGCGCCGACGGCGGAAGCGGCGATGCTGACGCAACCGGCGGCGCGGCAACTACGGCAACCACGGGCGGAGGGACGGGAACATTACTCTTCATCGTTTTTTCTGTCCCGGTTTCTGTCCCGCCTGGTGAAGGTTCGGGCGGGGTGGTTGGCGGAGTGTGGAACGTCAGGGTCGCGCTTGCGCTCTCGGGCGACTCAATCGAACTTTTTCGGCTAACTTCGGGCAGACCCAGGCGGCGCAGAAGGCCATTCGCAACGGACAGGACTTCACCATCGTTCGAATACTTGTCCGCCACAGATCGCACTCGTTCTCCTAAGGCCTGCTTCGGCGCGGCGTCCGTGGCGGCATCGATTTCACTCTCCATGCTTCGCAACTCTTCCAGGTCGCGGCGTCGCGTTTGGCGGCGCTGGATCTGCAGGTCTCGCTGGACGGTCTCCTGAATCTGAATCAACCTGGGCTCGCGCGGATAAACGGACAATCCCTCTTCGATCCGGGCTAAGGCTCCGGCCAGATCGTTGGCAGTCTGCAGCTTGCGCGCCTGCGA
>JBEKWX010000459.1:0-3051 GCA_049512675.1 Terriglobales bacterium
AGCGCCTTGAGAGTGCTTTGCGCGCCCTCCTCGACCAGGCTCGAACAGATCACGACCGGTATCGGGTGTTGGGCCATGATCTTCTGCAGGAACGTCAGCCCATCCATGCGCGGCATCTCGATTTCCAAGGTGATAACATCCGGCGTCTGTTCGCGCATCCGCTCCGCCGCCACAAAGGGGTCGGCAGCAGTCGCAATGACCTCGATTTCGGGGTCGCTCGAGAGCACTTCGCTCAGGGTCTGGCGCACCACGGCGGAGTCGTCCACAATCAGGACGCGAATTTTCGCTGTGCTCATGGGCTCAGTCCCGTTCTTCCATTCCGCGGCGGACTCTGAACCGTCACATGGGTACAAATCAGCCGAGCCGGCGGAGCCGCACTTCACCGGTTCTGGTGTCGAACCGTATGTTCAAGCCCGAAGTACCTCCCAAGCTCGACGCGGTTACGTGAAAACCCTCGGCCCGCACGACTTCGATCGCCGCTTCACAATTCGGTTTGCCGACGGTGGGTTTCAACGCCGCCGTATCGCTCACGAGGAGTACATCGGCGCCACCAAACAGCTTGACCTCTATCTCCGTACGACTCGCGCCAAGTTCGTCAAACTGCCGGGCCAGGTCGCGAATGGAGAAATCCACGTAGCGGCGGCCGTTCGAGAGGCTCAACCCGGTGGACGAATTCGCCGGGCATCTGGGCAACTGGGCGTGGCATAAGGCACCGGCGCCGATCCTCCCACTCCAGAATGTGACGCCGACGCAGGAGCCGAGAATCGTCCGGATGATGGCCGGCTTGCGAGCGAGGTACGACTCCCCGGGGTGTAGATAAACCTCCGACACCTCGCTTTCAAGTTCCAGCATGGGTTTTCCTGTAGAGGGCCGGTGCGACCGGCGCCAAGGGGACATCCATGTCGTGCAGGGTCTCGGAGTGGCCGACGAAGGCGTAGCCCCCGGGTACAAGTTGAGCGGCCAGCTTTTGCACGATCCGCTCCTGCGTGGGCCGATCGAAGTAAATGATCACATTGCGGCAGAAGATCACGTCCGCCTTCTGGGAGAGGCCGAAGTCGGCATCCATGAAGTTCAGACGCCGGAACTCCACCAGTTGGCGCAATTCCGGAACCACGCGCAATACATTCGAGTCGCGATCGCGGCTGCGCATGAAGTGCTTTCGCCGCAGGTCGGGCGGCACGGGAGCCACTGCTTCGCCGCGGAAGACTCCGCGTTCGGCCTTCGCCAGCACGGTGGTGGAGATATCGGTGGCCAGTATCCTGAAGTGAAAACCGGCGTGGTCCTGTCCACACTCATTCAGCAGCATCGCCAGGGTGTAGGGCTCCTCGCCGGTGGAGCAGCCGGCGCTCCATATCAACAAGGGTCGCCCGCTCTGGTTGCGCGCCACCAGGTCCGGGATTGCCTTCTCGACGAGAAAGTCAAAATGCTCCGGCTCGCGAAAGAAATCCGTCTTGTTGGTACTCACCACGTCGAGTAGATGAACGAGTTCTTCCTTTTCCCCGTGCGGTCCAAACAGATAGTCGCAGTACTGGCCGAATGAGCTAAAGTTCAAGCTGCGCAAGCGCCGTTTGATGCGGAGCTCGAGCATCGTCTTCTTGTCCGCATTCAAGCTGATGCCCGACTGCGCGTAGATCAGGCTGCGCAGCCGGCCAAAATCTCGGTTGGAGATACTCTCGTCGCGCGCGCTCATAGGATAGGTCGGGACATGAGTGGGCGGGACTCGCGCCCCGCCCCCTCCCTCAACCGGCCGCCTCAGCAACCGCCTTGCCGGTTTCCGAAACGCGCACCGCCGCCAGCTCTTCCGCCGAGAAGACGCGGTCGATGTCCAGGATCATGACGAACTGGGCATCGCGCTTCCCCATCCCCTTAATAAAGTCGGTCCGAATGTGGGTTCCGATTCGGGGTGGCGGCTGAATCTGATCCGGCTCCAGATCGATCACCTCCTCCACCGAATCGGCCAGCGCGCCAATCACCGTGGACTCGTTATCGAGCAGCACCTCGACCACCACAATGCAGGTGTTCCTCGTCTTCTCGGTTTTCGACATCTCGAAACAGAGCCGCAGATCGACGACGGGAACCACGCTGCCCCGCAGGTTGATCACGCCGCTCATGAAATCGGGTGTTCTGGGAATTTCGGTGATGGTTGTGAAATCGAGCACTTCCCTCACCTTGGCAACGTCGGTGGCAAACACCTCGTTGCCCAGCTTGAAGGTGAGATACTGCCGGGTCTCAGTAATTTCGGTGACGCTCATAGTCAGCTCCTTTCGCATGCAGCAGGCTTCCGCCCGCCCGAAGCGGCGGGCGCTGGAGCCGGTTAGAAACGCTCGAATTCTTTATCCAGGTCATCGGCCTTCTCCTTGTCTTTGTCCTTGAGCTGGAGATTGACCCCGGCCTTGGCCGCCATGGTTTTCGCAGACGACGCGGCCGGGTGGCCGTTCGGCTTTGCCACCCTGGCAGGCGCGGCCTCGACGTGCCGGGCCGGTTTGGCGATCGCGGTGCGCACCGTCGCCGTATGGCCATCCTCTCCGGTGCGGAAGAAGGCCAGCGCGCTCACCAACTGGTCGGACTGGCTCGACAGCTCCTCGGTAGTCGAAGCCATCTCTTCCGATGCGGAAGCGTTCTGCTGAATAACCTTCTCGAGTTCGACCAGCGCCTTGTTGATCTGTTCAGCGCCGGTATCCTGCTCCTTGCTGGCGGCGGCGATCTCCTGTACGAGTTCCGCCGTCCGCTGGATATCGGGCACCAGTTTCCCGAGCATTCGCCCGCTCTTTCCGATACCTTGACCGTTGTGCCCGAGAGTTGATTGATCTCGCCGGCCGCTTTCTGGCTGCGCTCGGCAAGCTTGCGGACTTCCGCCGCGACCACGGCGAAGCCTTTGCCATGTTCCCCGGCGCGCGCCGCTTCGATGGCCGCGTTCAGGGCGAGCAGATTGGTCTGGCGCGCGATCTCCTCAATGATCGAGACCTTGGTGGCGATCTCCTTCATCGCCGCCACCGCCTCCACCACCGACTTGCCGCTTTCCTGCGCGTCCGTGGCCGACTTGTTGGCGAT
>JBEKWX010000460.1:0-3044 GCA_049512675.1 Terriglobales bacterium
AGTTCTCTACGCTTCCATTGGCAGCTCAAGGCACTGGTGCCGGTAGTGTTCGTACTGCTGGCAGGGCTGCTTCTGTTCCTGGTGGCGACCGTATCTTTGCGGGACCCGGTACGCCACACGGTGCTGATCGGCGCCGGCGCGGTCGCGGTCGCCATATGTGCAGTGTTAATTGTCGCGCTTGCCTATGTGATTCAACGTCCCATGGTCGAATTGCAGGAGAAAATCGCGCAGGTAAGTGACGGCAACTTGGACGTTGCGGTCAGCTTCTCCCGGCGCCACGACGAAATCGGAGACCTCGGCCGCAACTTCAACTACATGATGCAGCAGTTGCGGGAGAGCCGGGAGGAGATTGAGCGCCTGCATCGCACGCAAGTGTCTCGCGCCGAGTACCTGGCGACGCTCGGCGAACTGGCTGCAGGCTTGGCCCACGAGATTCGCAACCCGCTTGCCGGAATTGCGGGAGTCATCGAAATCATCGGCCGCGATCTGCCTTCGACCAGTCCGGCGTGTGCAGTAGTGAAAGATGTTCGCCTGGAAGTCGTGCAGATCAATCGGATATTGACGGATCTTCTGGAAACGGCGCGACCTCACCCGCCGCAGGTTCGCCGGAGCAACCTCAACACCACGGTGGAACACGCGGTGATGCTGGCTCGCCAGCAGGTGCTGTCAAAACCAATCAAGATCGAGCTGCAGAAAGCGCCCGATCTGCCGGAAGTCGAGCACGACAGCGATCAGATTCACCAGGTGCTGCTGAATCTGCTCCTGAACGCAGTGCAGTCGATCGAGGGCGCAGGCCTAGTGCGGGTCGAGATCGGTTGGCGAAACGATCACGCCACTGTGGTTGTCAGCGACAACGGGCGTGGTATCTCTCCGCAGCATCTGCCCAACATTTTCCGGCCTTTCTATACCACCAAGGGCAATGGCACCGGTCTCGGGCTCTCTCTCGCCCGCCGTATCGTGGAAGAACATCATGGCCGCATCGAAGTGAGCAGCGTGGTTGGAAAGGGAACCGACTTTGAAGTGGTGCTTCCGTTTTCGATGCCCGCCGCTGAGGTTACAGTTTCCTAGCCGGGCATCTCTCCTAGCATCTCGATGGAAGACGTGCCGAGCAGGACTCCGCTGATAGGAAAACCCGCCTGCCAGCGGGGTTTTGTATTTCTGATTTGTAATTTTTTCTGAAGCGCGGGCGCGGAGATGCTATTTGAATCTCGATGACTATTTTCAATATCGAACGAGTTCAGTAATTGCTCGAACGCGGCTTGGCTGTGGGGAGTTCGAGGAAGGGCAATTCATGGAACCGCCGCGGTCGCTTGAACTCCTTCTTCGGTCGGGAACATGCGACCAGTGAAGTGGATTTAACGCGAATCTGCGGCTCCTGCCGAACTCGCTCGTCTGGGTGATGAATTCGCGCAACGAGGAGAGAATTGTTTGCTAAGCGTGCCCTCCGTACTCGCGCCCAGCGAAAATAACTGGCTGATCAATCCCGCGCATACCGACTATAAGCGCATTTGTTTTGGCTGATTGTTCCCGAGCTTCGCGCTATCGAGTCTCCGTCGTTCCCAAACGCACTCCATCTCCATCGCCTGCCGTCGCCTCGCAAGGCGAGCCATGGAGCACGGCTCTTAGGGAGCCACAGAAGGGCAGCGTGCGATACACAAGGCAGGAATAGCATGGATAGGAAGCCAACACATGCCACGTTGCGCGATTGGCCCAGCGAGGCTTCGATGGGTCTTTGGTCATCGGGCACTCTTTCGTGTTATGAAATTCGCAATGTCGAAATTTCCAGCACCCGCAGCGCCCGAGCAGCAACCCTCGAATGCCGTCAAAAGACAGGTGCGCTTCCTCGCGCAGGCGCTTGATGGTACTGATCCATCCGTAGTCGAGGTCGGTATAGTACTGGATCCCATTCTTGGTTTTGATAGGAATGAGAAGGCCTTCGCGCGCGTATTCCTCAATCCGCTCGGTCGGAACGTTGCAGCGGCTGGCGGCAACGTCGATTGTGACGCATTCCGTAGGGGGATGTGGAAACGGTCCCTCGATGGCGTAGCTCATACCGGGAATCCCGTACTTCTACTGCCTCCGTGGTGGCTCTGCTTTCGGAGTGGCCACGGCAAAACGAGGCCTACTTGCGACCTTATCATCTAACTTAGCCGGAATCTCCTTTTTGACTTCGAAAACGGCGAGAAGTGGCACTGCTGGCTGGGCGCCCCTCATAGTTAGGAGGGACGCCCAGGCCGGGCCGTCCGCTCTTCTCGCTACATTCGGAAACGTGCGCCGACCGTAAGGACAGGGCACGTCGCCTCACAGGCCACCTTATAAGCGATGCCTGCGCCCAGGTGTTTGGTGAAAGCCGCCGACCGTTTTACTCCCAGCACGATCATGTCGACCGACTGTGCCGCGATTCTCACGATCATCTCAGCCGGGGAACCAAATTGCACCATGTACTCAGGCTCATGCCAGAGCGTTGTTCCGTAGGGAACCAGGTCGCGGAGTTGCTTCTCCCAGGAAGCAACCACCTCTTTCGGGTCAACCACGGGCATAACTCCGGGCTGTGGTTCTGGCAGAACGAAACCAGGTTCGGGCGCCACATGCAGGAGGGTCAGGCGAGCCCGATTCTCCTCTGCCAGGGATATGGCGTAGGGCAGACCGTGCACCGACTCTGGTCCGAAGTCGGTGGCATACAGAATGTGCCGCAGTTTGCCATCGATCTCCCAGCGGGTCGCATGCGGACCCACCGTGAGCACGGGGCACTCGGCATTGCGAAAGACCTCTTCCGCCACCGAGCCCATCAGCACTTTCCCGAGTCCCTTGTGGCCGTGGGTGCCAATGACGATGAGGTCAATCTCATACTTCCAGACCAGCTTGTAGAGCACCTTCTCAACTTCGCCCTCCTCGATCAGTTCCTTGTGTCGAACGCCCCGGAACGACTGGGAGCCCACTAAGGCAGCCAGTTGTTGCTGGGCCAGCAACCTGATCTGCTCGGGATCGGGCTGCGGCGTTTCGACAAACGGCAGGTGCGGCAGCACGTTCACCACGTACACCTC
>JBEKWX010000461.1:0-3040 GCA_049512675.1 Terriglobales bacterium
AGACGCCTTTGGCCTCACCCGCCACCCGAAAGCTTGCACAAACAAGAATGTGATGCTCTGGTTTTTCCATGCTGGATCTCCTTTCAAACCCTTATGAACAACCCATGCCCGAACCTTCGCACTCCGACCCGCATGCGCGAAACGGCTTGCGCATCGAGGCCGGCACGTCCCCAGATTCATACAAGGCGGAAACCGCATGGGAAATCAACCCAGACATCTCGATCACCTTCAGGCCCGCTTGCTCCATTGCCCAGCGCGGCTTTCGGCCAACTCCGCTGACGATCACCGCGCGGCAGTCGTGAACCGTTTGTGCCAGTTCGCGCCAGCGTCCCATGCCGTCGCCAGGCTCAGGAGTGGCGCGAGTTTCGATCAGGCGCGGATCGGGATCGCCCGGGCCGAAGATCCACAATCGTGCGGCCTCGCCGAGATGCTGATTGACCAGGAAACCCTCCAGACTCGCGACCGCCACATAGGGACGGGCTTTGTCGGAAAGCGGGTCGGCGTCGACGAGTTGGCCGTCGAGCGGCCCGTCGGCGCAGGCGCGCATGAGCGTGACCAGATCGTCATGCTGTGGTTCTCCTAACAATCCCACCGCATCGGCCCGGCAACGCGTGCAATGTTCCATTTGCGGGAGGTATGCTCGCACTGTCTGTCGCAACCGCCGCATGGGTTCGGGCCTCAGCTGCTCGCGATCTTCAAACAGCGTGTCCTTGACCGAATAGAGCGGAATGCAATTCATGATGTCGACCCCGAGCGCACGCATTTCGATTGCCACGTCTTCAATATGAGCGTCGTTGATTCCGGGCACGACGATGGAATTTACCTTTACAATGACGCCATGGTTCTTGAGCGCCGCGATCGCGCGTTTCTGACGCTCCCACAGCAAACTCGCGGCAGCTTCGTTGCGATAGATCGCGCGTCCGTCGCGCACCCAGGCATAGATCTGCGCTCCAACGGCGGGATCAACGGCGTTCACCGTGAAGGTGACGTGGCTTACCTGCAGCTGCGCTAGCTCCGCGACATAGGGTTCTGCGTTCAAACCGTTGGTCGCCACGCAAAGCAGTATCTCCGGATACTTTTCGCGAACCAGGCGCAGAGTTTCCATCGTTTCTCCCGGATTCGCAAACGGGTCGCCTGGGCCAGCGATGCCGACCACCTTGAGGTAGGGCGCTTTTTCGATGGCGCGATCGAGGTATGCCATCGCCTGGTTGGGCGAGAGCACGCTGCTCGTCACGCCGGGCCGGCTCTCGTTCGCGCAGTCGAATTTCCGGTCGCAATAATTGCACTGGATGTTGCACCGGGGCGCCACCGGCAGATGGATCCGGCCGGTGCGATGGCGCACGTCCGAGTTGAAACATGGGTGTTGCGTTAAGTCCAGTGCCATCGCTACCTCCTCACATATAGCTGTAGCCAATTTCGGCTGTTTGTTGCTTGTATTCAAGCAGCGCGTTGACGATGCGATCGAAAAGCTGTTGTGTCCCGCGATAACCGAGATGCAGAATCCGTTGTCCTCCGATTCGGTCGTGAATGGGGAATCCCACGCGCACCAGCGGGACGCCAAGATCGCGCGCGATACCATAGCCTTTGCTGTTTCCGATCAGCAGATCGGGTTTGAGCAGCTTGGCTTTCTCGGCGATGAACATGAAATCAGTGTCATCGCAGACTTCCGTCGGCTCGGGCAAGTTCGGCGCAACCTCTCTAATGGCCTGTCGGAGCGCTCCACTCTTTCCACCCGAAGCGCACAAAACCGGGATGATTCCAATCTCGGCCAACAGCGCAGCCAGACCTACGACCAGATCTTCCTCGCCGTAAACAATTGCGCGTTTGCCAAAAACGTACTTGTGGCCATCCACGTACGAGTCGATGAGACGTCCGCGCTCCAGGTCGTACTTGCGGGACACTGGCCGGTCTGCAAATTTCTTTAGGGTCGAGAAGAATCGGTCGGTTTCGTTGATGCCGATGGGCAGACCCAGGCGATGTGCGCGGACGCCGAATGTGCTCTCCAGGAATGCCGCCGCCGTGTCACGCTGACGGATGGTTCGTCCGAACTCGATGGAGGCGCGCGCTCCGGCTGCCGAGCGAATCCCCTGAATCGGCGTGCCGCCGGCAGGAATCTTCTGGTAGGCATCGAGCGCGGGGCCATCGAGTGTTTCCGAGTAGTCCGGCAACACGAGCGATGAGATCTCGAAGTCCTCGGCAATCTCCTTGAGATAACGAAGATCTGCCGCCGAGACCATCCCCGGAAACAAGTTGACATGATGCGAAGACGTTGGTTCCGGTGTGGCCAGCGTTTCAACCACCGAACGCACCGCAGCATGAAAACCATCTACGTGCGTGCCGCTGTAGCTGGGCGTGGAAACGTGAACCAGTTGGGGCGCGTGGAGGCCGGTTTCGGCGTCTTGGTCTTCGCCCAGCGCGTATTCGCGAACCATCGCGGCAACGTCTTCGCCGATGGTTTCACAAAGGCAGGTAGTCGCGACGCCGATCATGCTGGGCTTGTACTGCGCCGTTACATTCTGCAAACCGCGGCGGAGATTCTCTCCACCACCGAAGATGGCGCTGGCCTCGCTGAAGCCGGAGGCCGCAATATCCATGGGCTCCCGGAAATGGCTGATGATGTAGCGGCGCATGTAGGTTGCACAGCCCTGCGAGCCATGCAGAAACGGCACCGCCCCTTCAATTCCGCGAAACACCAAACTCGCGCCCAGCGGTGCGCAGAGCTTGCACGCATTCCGGGTAGAGACATGGCTGGGCGGCGGTGACGGCTTCTGAATGATGTTCAGACAGGCGCTCATACTCGCATCGGCGCTCATACCGCCATCTCCTTTCGCTTGCGCGACGTGAATTCCCAGACCGGGCTCATTACCGTGGAATGCACTTCGCGTGCGAAATTGACCATGCCGGCAAATCCCGCCAATGCTTCTTTGCGCTCGTGATTGTGGTCGCAGAACCCAACGCCGAGTTTGTAGGCGATGGGCCGCTCCTTCACGCCGCCGATGAACAGATCGACTTCCTTCTCCTGGAGAAATCCCGCGAGTTC
>JBEKWX010000462.1:0-3033 GCA_049512675.1 Terriglobales bacterium
CTCTTGCTGGGCATGCGGGGGCGCTTCCTGCGGTTTCCGCAGAACACGGTCTGGTTTCAACCGGTGGCGGGCGGGTTGCTGGTCGGGCTGATCGGCTGGTTTGTGCCGCAGGTTCTGGGCGTTGGTTATGGCTATGTCGGCGACGCATTGAACGGAAATATGGCCTTCAAAATGATGATGCTGCTGGTGGTTCTGAAACTTCTTACTGTTACCACCAGCTACGCTTCGGGCAACGCAGGCGGTATCTTCGGCCCCGCCCTGTTCATCGGCGCCATGTTGGGAGGAACGGTCGGAACCGTGGCGCACCATTTCTTCCCCGCTTATACTGCGACGCCGGGCGCCTACGCCCTGGTCGGGATGGGCGCGGCCTTCGCGGGGATCGTCCGCGCTCCCATGACCTCGGTGCTGATGATCTTTGAGATGACGCAGGATTACGCGGTGATCGTCCCCCTGATGATTGCCAATCTGGTGAGTCTTTTCATTGCTTCACGATTGCAGCACGAGCCCATTTACGAAGCGCTGGCCGTGCAGGATGGCATCCACCTGCCGACCGCGAAGACGCGCCAACGACATCGTCAGCGTCAGGTAATTAGGGTGATGCAGACTGCGAGCCAGTTGCTGCCTGCCGAGATCACGGTTCGGGATGCGCTGGCAAGCGTCCGATCGAGCGAAGCCCGAACGTGGTTGGTGATGGATCGACGAGGTGTGATTGGCGTGATCAATCTTGCGAGGCTGGAGCGCGAACTGGCAGAAGGTGCGGATAAAAAGCTCGACGAACTCACGGATGCGCTGGTTTTTCCGCATGTCCACCCCGACCAAACGCTTGATTTGGCACTCGAGCGCATGGGCGCAAACCAGATCGAACTCCTGCCGGTGGTGAACCGTGCTGATATGCACAAGTTGGAAGGCATGATTACGCTGCGGGATGTGCTGGATGCGTACGGTGTGAGCCGCGCCTGAGCGGCGGAATCCAAGTTGCCTCCAGCTTCATCTATGCAGCATGAACCTGGAAAGTCAGAACTTGGATAGTCAGAAACTGGACAGTCTGAACTTGGATAGTCTTTCCCTGGAACCCCTCTCTTCACACCCACCGCTCGGCGGAAGCCCAGCGGAGGAATCGGTGCGCGCCGCTGCCGCCGAATCAGTCGACGCCGGCTTGCTCGACTCCTACTCGCGGGCAGTCACGGCTGCGGTTGAGCGAGTCAGTCCGTCGGTAGTGAACGTTGAAGTACATCAAGCGCTCCAAACGACAGGCCGAACTCGTTCGGGTGCGCCCCGCGAGCGCCGTGGAGGCGGCTCCGGCTTCGTCTTCACGCCCGATGGATTGATTCTCACCAATAGCCACGTCGTGCACGACGCGACCCGGATCGAAGTGACGTTGGCGGACGGACGCCGCGCTCCCGCCCACACCATCGGAGATGATCCGGCGACCGATCTTGCCGTCATTCGAATCGATGTTTCCGGATTGCAGGCCGTCCCACTGGGAGATTCGCAGCTCCTGCGGCCGGGCCAAATGGCGATTGCGATCGGCAATCCGTACGGATTTCAGTCCACCGTGACGGCGGGCGTGATCAGCGCGCTGGGACGATCGCTGCGCTCCTACTCGGGGCGTCTGATCGAGGATGTGATTCAAACCGACGCGGCCTTGAACCCCGGAAATTCCGGCGGCCCGCTCGTCGACTCGCAAGGCCGGGCAATCGGCGTCAACACGGCGACGATTCTGCCGGCGCAGGGAATCTGTTTCGCGATCGGTATCAATACCGCAAAATTCGTGGCCAGCCGCTTGCTGCGCGATGGCCGCATCCGGCGCAGCTACATCGGAGTCTCGGCGCAAACGGTTCCGATTCATCGCCGGGTGGTGCGCTTCTACGGTCTAGCGCGGGAAACCGGAGTGGTCGTGGTTGGCATTGAAGATGACGACCGCAGCCCGGCGCGCGTAGCGGGCTTGCGCGAGGGCGACGTGATTGTGGCGCTCGACGACAAGCCGGTGGCCGGCGTGGATGACCTGCATCGTTTACTGACCGATGCTCAAGTAGGTGCGCGGTGCGCTTTGACGGTCATTCGCCACACCGAGCGGCTGATCCTGCCCGTCTTTCCGCAAGAAGTGCCCGAAGCGCCCGCTAGAGACTAATTACTGTTCGTGGCCCTGCTATCGCATTGCGCACACTGGATTTCGTGTGTTAGCTTCGACTTCGAGAGGTCCGCTTGCGACACACGGTTCCGGCTGGGATGGACCGCAAGGAGAGCGACGTTTACCTGCGGCTCGATTCCGCGTGTCTGCCCCAGCATATCGCCATCATCATGGACGGAAACGGGCGCTGGGCCCGGCGCCGGCACATGCCGCGCGTCGCCGGACATCGCGCCGGTGTGGCCGCTGTGCGTTCGACAGTCGAAACCGCGGCCCGCATCGGAATTCCGGCGTTGACGCTCTACGCCTTCTCCGAGGAAAACTGGAAGAAGCGTCCGAAGACGGAAGTCGATTTCCTGATGCGTCTTTTGTGCCGCTACCTCAAAGCGGAAATCAAGACGCTCAACGAAAACAATATCCGGTTGCAATACATCGGGCGTCAGCATGAGTTACCCGAATCGGTGCAGCGCGAAATGGAAGAGGCGAGCTGCGCCACGTCCGGCAATACCGGGATGCTGCTGACACTGGCGTTGAACTACAGCTCGCGCAGCGAGATAGTGGACGCGTTTCGCTCGCTGGCAGAGGCTGCCGCCCGTAATGGCGGCCTCGATCACATGGAAGTCGATGAGCAGGCGATTAGCGATCATCTCTACACTCGCGGGCTTCCCGATCCCGACTTAGTAATTCGCACCAGCGGCGAGATGCGGCTGAGTAACTTCCTTCTCTGGCAGCTGGCCTATGCGGAGATCTATGTGACGCAGACGTTATGGCATGATTTCCGCGGCCTTCAACTGCTCGAGGGGATCGAAGATTATCAGAAGCGCGACCGCCGCTACGGCGGCCTGGGCTCGGACGGGCATGCTCCGCGGCCTACGTCGCTCCGGGCCCACGCTGAGGCGAAGCGT
>JBEKWX010000463.1:0-3026 GCA_049512675.1 Terriglobales bacterium
CCAACTCTAGACGGGCGCCGACCGGATGAGGACTGACAGGACCGGATGATGGCTCGGCCGCCGGATCGGGCGCGCGACGAAATAAACGAACGGAGAGACATCAGATGGATCCGATCAGAAACCTGTGCATAAAGGCCTATGTGAAGGCAGATGAGTTGGCGCGGGGCCAGACGATGGCTGAATACGCGCTGATTCTCGCGGCGGTCGCCGTTGTGGTGTACGCGGCATACCAGACGATGGGTACGACCATCAAGAGCGTGCTGACGAGCGTGGACAGCCAACTCTAGTCGCTTGCCGCCGGCTCAGGAGGGACCCCAGGCAGGGAGGCGCCCGGTCGATGGACCGAGCGCGTGATGCTGGTCGGCAGGGCTACCATCTGGCCCGCCGGGGATGTATATAGCAAGGGATAGCAGACATGATGGGGCTTCATCCCGCCGTCAATACTCGCCACAACGTCGCGCCGTTGCTACTGCGCGCCGTAGCAAATGAGCCAACTTGGCGTAATTTTCGGCAAAAAGAGCATAGAAGGACACAGATTTTGGCTGGCATAGCCAATGCGTGCGGATGATGACGGTCGGGGAACGCATGGGAAGGTTTAACGGTCGCAGATTAGACGAGCACGGCCAGACGATGGTTGAGTTCGCTCTCGCATTGCCGGTGCTGTTGCTGATCCTGGTAGGCACGGTGATGTTCGGGGTTGCTTTGAGTAACTATGCGACGTTGACGTTTGCTACGAACGCCGCTGCACAGCAGCTTTCGTTTAGCCGGGGGCCAAGCGGAGACCCGTGTAACTTGACTGCGACGACGCTCCAAAAGGCAGCGCCGGGCCTCAATTCGTCGAATCTCAAGTACACGATTGTGCTGAACGGAGTTACGGCTGCTAATAACGTCGCAAGCCCCACGTGCTCTGGTGACCAGTCAGATCTAGTCGTGTCTGAAACAGCCTCGGTAACGGTAACTTATCCGTGCAACCTCCAAGTTCTCACGTACAATCCTGCGCCCAGCTGCCTGCTCACGGCGCAAACCTCGGTGATAATCCAATGAGGGCTAACAGCGAATCTATGGTCCGAATCAACAAAGCTATTGTGCGCGGGCTGCGCGACCGCCAGCGCGGGCAGGGGTACGTTGGGTTCATCGTGCTCTTCGCGGTCAGCCTTTTGGCATTGTCGGCATTCGTGATCGACGCGGGTCGTCTCTATTACGCCTATCAAGAGCTGGTGGCTCAAACCCAGGCGGCGGCGTTAGCGGGCGGCTCGGGACTGTCCACGGCTCCGGCAAGTGACTCAGCATCCGCAGCATTGACCTATGCAGAAGGCATAGCGACGACCTACAGCGGTAATAGTGGGAATTTGAACAACGCCAATTCCACTCTGCTGACCAACGTTGCGGTTTCGTTTGCGCCGCACTGCTTTACCACCCTGATTAACGAAGGGATCCTCTGTACCGCCTCTGCGGCGAATTATAACGCCCTCTCCGTGACGGAGACAGCAACAGTGCCGACGACATTCGCCCGGCTGCTCGGCGTAAGTTCGTTCAGTATCTCGGCAACCGCGACGGCAAGTGCAAAGGGTGGATATGCCGGCCCGTACAACATTGCGGTGATCCTCGACACCACGCAGTCGATGAACGATACCGACTCCGACAGCCAATGCGGTTCATCAAGAATCTCCTGCGCGTTGTCCGGACTCCAGGTTCTGCTAAACGCGCTCACGCCATGCCCCGGAGTGGCAAGCTGCGGCTCGCTCACAAGCACCTCGCCTACCGTTTACGGCGTAAAGGGGAACGGAACTCCGCCGTATACGACTACGTTTTCGCAGGGCACCCTAAGCGCGTCTAACGTCACGACCACCGCGACGAACTTCCCGATCGATGAAGTCAGCCTGTTTGTGTTCCCAGGGCTCACGTCGAGCACGTATGCCTCGTATGATACCGATTGCCCTGCCAAAAGCCTTCAAGGTAACAATTGCGGTAGTGAGCCCTGCATCGTCGCTTACAACAGTGGGCCTGTGTACCAGATCATTCCGTTTTCGAGCGACTACCGCACTTCCGACAGTGCTGGGCTGAACACCAGCTCCAACCTTGTGAAGGCGATTGGTGGAGCACCAAGTTGCAGCAATGGTGTGTCCGCTCCGGGCGGCGAGGGAACCTATTATGCGGGCGCAATCGATACGGCACAGGCGCAACTCCTCGCCAATGCAAGGCCGAATACGAAGAACGTGATCATCCTGGTCAGCGATGGCGCCGCGAATGCCGGCCAAACGTCAAGCCAGATGGCGGGATCGATGACGAGTTACCCAAAAACCGGGAACTGCAAGGCGGCGGTCACGAGCGCCCAAGCCGCTGCGAAAGCGGGAACCACGCTATACACGGTCGCCTACGGCGCGGAGGCGGGGACATCGTCGTGCCCGCAAGACACGAGCCCAACTATGACCCCATGCGAGACGATGCAGGAAATCGCAAACTCACCCTCAACCTCGTCGCCGTACTACGTACAGGATGACTTGAACTTCTTCTCCGACTACACATCGACGGGATCCGACAGTACCTGCATCTCAGCCTCTCACCCGGCCAGTACCCTGAGCGCTATCTTCACGGAAATTTATGAGAGTCTCACCGTCGCCCGGTTGATCCCCAACACCATGTCATAGACGCCTGAAGGAGATCGGAGCGCCGACGCCGCCGGCGGCATCCCGTCGCGCCAGACCGCAATCGCGGGGGCGGCGGCGCGGATGCGCTCGAGCGCGGCGCGAGGCGGCATGCCGGAGCAGCCGGCCGGCGGTTCAAATAGTTCTTCGGCTCTGCTATACGCGACAAGCGTGACTGACTCCATCGTTTCGTCGGTAATATCGTCGGCTCGTTCCAGTGGACGAACCGTTCTTACAGAAATCGAGAGCAAGCGAATACTGCATTCGCTCGGCCTGCCGGTGGCAGTGCCGGAAGCCGCTCTAACGGCTGACGACGCGGTGCGAGCGGCGTCGCGGATGGGATTCCCGGTGGCGCTGAAAGTGCTGTCGCCGGATGTGACT
>JBEKWX010000464.1:0-3024 GCA_049512675.1 Terriglobales bacterium
GTGGAGCCGTACACGCGCAGCACCTTGCCCACGATGCCGTCCGCGGTAATAACCGCCATGTCGGGCTTGATGCCGTCGCTTTCACCCTTGTCGATGTAGACCGAGCGCGACAACTCGCTGCCGCTCGACCCGATGACCTGCGCCGCCATGGTCTGGGAAATAAACTGTTCCTTGAAGGCCAGCAACGCCTGCAGACGACGCGCCTGATCGGCATCCTGGCTCATCCGCACTTGCTCCAGACTCATACGCTCAATCTGCGCCTTGAGGCTGCGGTTCTCGGCGCGCACGCCGCGCAGGTAGAAGTAGTTGTGCCAGATGTTTCTGCTGGAGGTTTTCGTCCACACCAGCGCCTTTTCGAGAGGAGTAACCGCCCCCACCGCCCAGACGCGGATCAGGCGCGTCGGTTCGCTGTCAGTCGTGCGCTTGACCTGCACGGCCAAGCCCAGTACCTGGGCGAACAACACGCCCACCAGCACGATCAGGTTGCGGTAGCGTCCGAGGACGTCCATAACAGCAGCTCTCAGCTCTCAGCTATCAGTTGTCAGTAAACCCGTCACGCCTGAGATGTCGTCCCGGCAGAAATTGTCAGCGTGCCAAAAAATTGTCATCCTGAGCGAAGCGAAGGACCTGCTTTTCGCTCGCGGGTCCGCAGTTCGAAGCTTCTACTCGATCGAAATCTTACGCAGCAGCTTGAAGTCCGAGAGCATCTTGCCGGTGCCGAGCACCACGCTGCAGAGCGGATCGTCGGCAATCGAGACCGGCAATCCGGTTTCCTCGCGGATGCGCTTGTCGAGGTTCTTGATGAGCGCGCCGCCGCCAGTCAGCACGATGCCGCGGTCGCTGATGTCGGCGGAGAGTTCCGGCGGCGTACGTTCTAGCGCAACGCGAATCGCATTCATGATGGTCGAAACACATTCGCTCAGCGACTCGCGAATTTCGCTATCGTCCACCGTAATGGTTTTGGGCACGCCTTCGATCAGGTTACGGCCTTTGATTTCCATGGTCAGCGGCTTGTCGAGCGGATACGCGGAGCCGATTTCCATCTTGATCTGTTCGGCGGTGCGCTCGCCCACCAGCAGGTTATATTTCCGCTTCAGGTAATTCATGATGGCCTCATCCATCTGGTTGCCGGCCATGCGCACGGAACGCGAATAGACGATGCCGCTGAGCGAAATTACCGCAATGTCGGTAGTGCCGCCGCCGATGTCGACGACCATGTTGCCGCTGGGCTCGGTAATCGGCAGGCCCGCGCCGATGGCGGCCACCATGGCCTGTTCGACGAGGTGAACTTCGCTCGCCTTCGCGCGATAGGCAGAATCCATCACGGCTCGCTTTTCCACCTGCGTGATTTCCGAAGGCACGCCAATCACGATCCGCGGATGCACCAGCATCTTGCGGTTGTGCGCCTTCTGGATGAAGTAGTTCAGCATTTTCTCGGTGACCTTGAAGTCGGCGATGACGCCGTCTTTCATCGGCTTGATGGCCACGATGTTGCCGGGCGTACGTCCCAGCATCTCTTTGGCCTCCTTGCCGACAGCCTCGACTTCGCCGGTGTTCTTGTTGATGGCCACGATCGAAGGCTCGTTTACCACAATGCCCTTGCCGCGCGCGTACACCAGCGTGTTCGCCGTCCCCAGATCGATAGCGAGGTCGCTAGAAAACATGCTGAACAGCGAACGCAGATTGTGTGAACGCGATGAGCCGTTATGAAACCCGTTGTTTGACATAGCAATACTTCTCTCTTTCGGGAATTCGCCTCGCGCCTGGAAGCCGAGCCTTCATCGGTCTCCGTGCGAGTCGCTTTCCCCTTGTTTCCTCTAGTCTATGTTTCTTCCATTCTACTTCGATGTTCAGGAGAACTGGTTTGTTATTAGGGCACCGGCTGTCACAAACACCGTCCCGAACAGCTGCTCCCAACATTGTTCAAAGCATTGCTCCAAGCATTGCTCCAAACATCGAATCCTTACTGAATCACCACCTTTTCCTGGTGGGTATTGACTCCGCCTTTCGAATTCTGCGCCGTGACCGTGATCAGGTTTTCCCCGTTGGGCAAGAGCGGCGTGAAATAGTGGAACGAACCATCGTCGCCGACGACCGGCACTTCCTTGCCGTTCACCATGACGCGCGCTCCCGCCTCGGTCTTGCCCGTCACTTCGATCACGTGCCCGAGCTGGATCAGCGGATCGATCTCGAGCGACAGTTCTATTTTTTCCTTGGCCTTGGCAATGATTGTGAAGCGATTCTTTTCGCTTTCCACCGATTCCTTGCCTGCCGCATCGTAAGACTGGATGGACCAATAGTAAGCCCCCACCGGCAGACCGGTCACCACCGCGCCCGAGGCCGACACTTTCTTATCCACCAACAATGAGGAAAAATACGGATTCTGCGAAATGCGCAACCGGTATCCGGCGGCATTCGCCATGGGCGTCCAGGCAAACTCCACTTCCTTCGTCTTCTCCCCGACGTTGATGAAAACCGGCATCATGTTTCCCGGCGTAATGGGCGCTGGTGGACCGATCTCCGTGGCCCGTTCCATGGTTTTCGATTCGCTCCGGAAACTCACCTTTTCCCACGGCAACAGCTGAGCCACTTCTCCGTTGCGTTCGACCTTGCCGCTGCCTTTCTTTACCAAAATTTCATGCTGATCGTCCTTGGGATTATTGTGCACCATGGCCGCCGAATCCGGAGCCAGCGAAGCCTTCGCGCCCGCGACGATCACCTGCGACTTCGAACCCTGAACATAGGTTGCCGTAGTCAGGTCCACCGTGCCGGTTGTCACCGCCACCGAAACGCTGGTTTGCTGCTGATCGTTGGCCGAGTTCTCTTCGATTACGATCAGCGAATCCTGCTTCACGGTGTAGTTGGTACCGTCGTTGAAAACAATTTTTGCCATGCCTTCCGAGCCGGTCTGCACCACGTCGCCCTTTTCGAGCGGGACGTTGTAGTCGGCGTTGATCCAGCTGTTGCCGTTGCCTTTCCTTACCCGGATCGTGCCATCGAGCGCCGTGAAGTGCGCCTGCTGCG
>JBEKWX010000465.1:0-2997 GCA_049512675.1 Terriglobales bacterium
TAAAGGCTGTGACATTGGTTGTGCTCTAGCCGCCAGCTCCTGCGAGGGAGCCAAACAGCGTGGAGGCACGTACCGTCACAGCCCTTGATGCGATCACCGCTTTCGCGGTCCCAAACCCCAACCACCCCTCGCAGAGCCGTCGGTTTTTTCAGGTCTGGCTGCTCTTTCGGGTTGCCCCGTCGAGCTGATCACTCAGCTTACTTCGGACTGGCAAAATTTCATTTAAGCCAACCCTTTCAGCCGTCGACGGGAGCAACCTTAGAGACTTGCCGGAAAATTGTCAATGCCCCTTTTTGGTGCAATTGACCACCTGCAATCGGCCAAAACACAGAAACGCAAGCCATTGAATCGTCGTTGTTTAATGAACGGGAGATTAAATTCTTCCCATTTTTGCACAAAACATTCACAGGTGACGGAAAAACATGAGCAAGAACTACCAAGAGTGTGCGCAGGAATCAGGTAAACATCTTGACTCCGGAAGATACGTCAGGCATGGTTGGTATCAGCTCACCACACAATGTCAGATCTTGTGGCCTACGTCGATGGCGGCTCACTCGGGAATCCGGGCCCGTCTGGTATTGGAGTGATAATCGACGGCTCCGCCGACGGCACAATCAGAATCGCCAAATGGATCGGGCACCAGGACAATAATGTCGCCGAGTACGTTGCTCTGCTTGAGGCGCTGCAATGTGCCCTGCGGCTTAACGCCGATGCGCTTCACGTTTTTTCAGATTCCGAAGTAGTGGTCAGGCAGATGAAGGGCGAGTACAGCTGCCGCAGCCCGCGGCTCTATTCCCTGAATTGGATCTGCCGGAAATTGGCGCGGTCGCTCGACTTCTCTATAGCCCACGTTCGTCGTGAGGACAACGGTGAGGCCAATGACCTGGCCAGTTCGGCTGCCCGCAACGCGGAAGCTCCTGCTAATGTTAACTCCCAGGAGCAAGAACTTGCCGGTATCGGGAACATCCACGTCCGCCCCTGACACTCACCCGCCCTATCGTGAAGCAGACCCGGCAGGGCCTTTGCCTCGCCTCGCCGTTGGCCTCATGGTCACGCTCTGCGCCGCCAAGCTCCTGCTGCACCTCTTCACCAGCGTCCGCCACTACGGCTACTTTCGCGACGAGCTTTATTACCTCGACATGGCCCGCCACCTCGACTGGGGATACGTCGATGCCGCCCCGCTGATCGCCGTTTACGCCAAGATCGCGCTGTGGATGGGCGGTTCGCTGGCGGCGCTGCGCATTCTACCGGCGCTGGCGGGCGCGGCACTCATTGCGCTCACCATGCTCATTGCGCGCGAGTTGGGCGGCGGACGGTACGCGCAGTTGCTCGCGGGTTTCTGCGTGCTGTTATGCCCCGCCGTTCTGATCGCGGACAGCCTCCTCACCATGAATGCCTTCGAGCCGCTGTTTTGGATGGGCTGCATTTGGGTCGTCGCACGCATCCTGCGCACCGGAGACTCGCGGCTTTGGCTATGGTTCGGACTCCTCGCCGGCCTCGGCCTTGAGAACAAGCACTCCACGCTGTCTTTCGGATTTGCATTTACCGTCGCCCTGCTCCTAACGTCACATCGCCGCGAGTTCGCCCGGCCGTGGATCTGGATCGCTGGTGTGATCGCGGTCGCGCTCTTCATGCCCAACATCATCTGGCAGATCCGCCATCACTTTCCGACCATCGAAGACCTGGCCAACGTCCGCCGCGAAGGCAAGAACGTCGTGCTCGGCCCGCTCGCGTTCGTTAAGGAACAGATCATCGACATGCACCCGATCCTGTTGCCGGTCTGGCTGTCGGGTCTGGTCTGGTTTCTCCGCGACCGGCGCTGGCGCCTGCTCGGACTGACTTTTGCAGTCTTCTTCGTATTGATGGAAGTCGCGCACGCCAAAAATTACTACCTGTTCCCGATCTATCCCATGCTGTTCGCCGGCGGCGCTGTGGTATTCGAAATGTGGCTGGCACACCGCGCCGCCTGGACACGTGCGGCCGTCTTCGTAGTCATCTTGCTCGCGGCGCTTCCCGCCATCCCGCTGGTAACGTGGATGCTGCCGCCGGAGCGTCTCCTCGCCTATCAAGACGCTATCGGATTCAAACCCGCCAAGGCCGAGGTGCACCACCAGTCGCTGTTGCCGCAACCGATCGCCGACCAGTTCGGATGGCCCGAGATGGTGCGTGAGGTCGCCGCCATCTACAACTCGCTGCCGCCCGACGAGCGCGCCCAGACTGGCATTTGGGCCGGCAACTACGGCGAAGCCGGCGCGATTAATTTGTTTGGTCCCGCGTACGGACTGCCGATCGCCTACTCTCGCCACCAGAACCATTGGTACTGGGGTCCGCCGCCACAGGTCTACAAAAACCTCATCGTGATCGAGTGGAGCCTCGACGACGTGCGCGACAACTGCACCTCGTTTCAGGCCTTCGACCACTACCAGCGCTTTGGCATGGGCGAGGAAAATACACAGATGTACCTCTGCCGCGGTGTCCTCTTCGACATCCAGAAAATCTGGTGGCACTCCCACCACTGGAACTAGGAAAGTTGGGTTGCGAAAAGAAATAAAATGGCGCGCCCGGAGAGATTCGAACTCCCGACCTACAGCTCCGGAGGCTGCCGCTCTATCCAGCTGAGCTACGGGCGCGCTGCGGTAATGCAAGTGTACATCGTGCGTCGGCCTGCCTCAACGGTTGCGGGCGGCCGGGCTTCGATGCCCGCCACTTAAAGAGTGCGCGTGAGAACTGGGCCGCCGTTCGGGACTTGAATCATCGCTTCCACTTTGGGCCACGAACCGGAGCAGCCTTCCGGTTGCACGTGAAGTACCCTTGTGATAGCTTAAATAATTGTCCCGGACTTCAGGAAGGGATCAGGGAAGTATTGTGCCCAAGGGGACTTGCTTCCACCTGCTGGCGTAGCTCAGTCGGTAGAGCATCTGATTTGTAATCAGAGGGTCGGGGGTTCGAATCCCTTCGCCAGCTCCAGAAAAACAAGATTCCGGAAACAGACGAGGT
>JBEKWX010000466.1:0-2995 GCA_049512675.1 Terriglobales bacterium
GGCACCATGGTGGTCATCGATAACGCGCGCAAGATGATCGGCAAGACCATCGACATCTCGGTGACCTCGGTCCTGCAAACCACCGCGGGCAAGATGATCTTTGGCAAGTGGGATGAGCGCGGGCCCGTCCGCCACGACGCCAAAGCAGTGGCGCCGCCTCCGATGGCTGTGCCTCCGGTGTCAGGAACCAGCGCGCCGCCCTCTGACCCGGCAAAGAAGCAAACCCCAGCCGTGGTCGACCGCGCCGTCGATTAGTCTCTCGGCTTTACGTGGGACCTGCTGTGGTGGGGAAATACAAGGGAATTTTGCTTCCCTGTACTATACTGATCGCCCCTATGAAGGTGTTTGTCATTGTTCCGGCGGCCGGACTGGGCACGCGCATGGCCCCACCCTCGGGCGCCCCGTCGGCAGGAAGGCCCAGGAAAAAAGCGCCGACCAAACAGTTCAAAGAACTGGGCGGCGTGCCCATTCTTGTCCACACGCTGCGTAAGTTCGCCGCTACCCCTTCCGTCTACGAAATCATCGTCGCGCTGCGCAAGGACGAAATTGCCGGCTTTCGCACCCAGGTCGAAAAGCAGTACCCGGAAATCCTGAGCAAGCGCCTGCAGATGGTCGAAGGCGGCGAGCATCGTCAGGACTCGGTGGCCAGCGCTATGGCCCGCACCGCGGCCGATCCGGAAGACATCGTTTTGGTGCACGATGCCGTTCGCCCGTTCGTTACGCCCGATATCATTGGCAATGTGATCGAGGCCGCGCACAAACATGGAGCCGCCATCGCGGGCTGGCCCGCCGTCGACACCGTAAAACAGGTGGAACGGACCGCGGACGGCGCGCTCATCAAAGCCACCATCCCGCGGGCAAGCATTGTGATGGCGCAAACTCCGCAGGGCTTTCGCTACAACATCCTAAAGAAGGCTTTTGATGACGCCCTCGCCGACGGCTTCCTCGGCACCGACGAGGCCTCACTGATCGAGCGCGCTGGCCTGCCGGTCGCAGTCGTAATGGGCTCGCCGCAAAATATAAAAATCACGACGCCAGCCGATATGGAACTGGCAGAGTTCTATTTGAAAACTGAAACCCAGTAGCCAGCCTTTTTGTTCGTATCAGGGAATCGCTTTAGTTTCGTATCAGGGCATCGCTTTAGCGATGCCGTACGTTCGAAAATCAGACGCCCCTCTTAGGGGCTGACCGGGATCAAGTCTTGAAGCCTGAAATGCGCATCGGCTACGGTTGGGACTCACACGAATTCAAGTCCGGCATTCCGCTCAAAATCGGTGGCGTGACTCTGCCATACGCCAAGGGCCTCGGCGGCCATTCCGACGGCGACGTTCTGCTCCACGCCATCACCGACGCGCTGCTCGGCGCCATCGCCGGCCCCGACATCGGAGCGCTGTTTCCGCCTTCCGACCCGCAGTGGAAAAACGCCGACTCCGCCGTGTTTCTGCGCGAGGCGCTGCGGCGCGTCAAGACCGCGGGCTACGAACTCATGAACCTCGATTCCACGCTGATCCTCTCCGCTCCAAGAATCGGCCCGCACGCGGACGCGATTCGCAAACGCGTCGCCGAGTTGTGCGGAATTTCAGCGGACTGTGTCGGTATCAAAGCGAAAACGCCGGAAGGCATGGGCACCGAAAACGCTGCGATTGCGAATGCGGCGGTCTTACTGAAGCGCAGTTAGCTGCTGGCAGACTTGAGCCCTCCCGCTAACTCCGCGTGCTTCGCTCTCGCCGCCTCAATGAACGCGCGGAAAATCGCGTGCGCGGATTCTGCCACCTCCGGCCCATCGTTCACACTTCGCTCCGGATGCCACTGCACCGCCAGCACAAAATGTCCGGGGGCGGTTCCTTCCAGAGCTTCGACGATTCCGTCTTCCGCGCAATGCGCCACCACCCGTAGCCCATTGCCCGCCGCGTCCGCAGACTGATGATGCGAAGAATTTACGGCGACCGCCTTGGTCGCGCCCACAATTTCCGCCAGCTTCGACCCCGGCTCGATGTTTACCGTATGCGCTTTCGCCACCGTCCGGCCCACGCCGTGATTGATCTTCGAATCGACGTTCGTCGACTTGATATCCTGCACCAGCGTCCCCGCCCGGTACACATTCAACGACTGCAACCCATAGCAGATGCCCAGCACTGGCTTGTGCATTTTGTAGGCATCCTGCAACAGCAGCCCGTCGACCGTGTCTCGATTGGCGTCAGCGGGCGCCGTCTTCTCGTGGCGATTCGCACCGTACTTTTTCGGATCGACATCCGCGCGGCTGCCGGGCAGCAGAACGGCGTCGCAGCGCTCGATCTGTTTCATCACCTGCGCCGGCGTCTGATCCAGTTCGATGCGCACCGGTTCTCCACCTGCTCCACGCACGGCTTCTTCATACGACGGCAGGGCGCGCGCGGCGTACTCGCGATCGTCCTCGCAATCCCCGGAATGCGGCACGGGAATGGCAATACGCGGCGCGTTTCTTTTCGATTCAGCCATCTTCAGCTCACCCGTTCGATCCCTTCCAGCGTCTTCCGCTGCCGGTAGCTGCGAATTTCCATCGCCAGCGTCAGCAGCAGCACGATCGCACCCGCAGTGATCGCGCACGGAAACGCGATGTGCCGGTAAGCAAACGTCAGATTGGGCGCGACGTGCTTCACCTGCGAGTACACCACGGTCCCCATAATGCTCAGCAGCAGCGCAACCGCGAACGACAGCACGGTGAAAAGAAACGTCATCGCGACTATGCGCGCCAGAATTCCAATCCAGCGCAGCCCGCCTGAGCTCGTTTTCGCCATGCTTCTAAACTACACCATCGGAGAGACCCGCATCAGTCCAGACCATCATCAGTCCGGAGCGCCGCGACCGGCAAGACGGCGGTCGTCCGTCGCCACCGCACGCCCATACGCTACAATACCGTCATGTCGCAAACCGCCTCCGCGATCACCCGCCGGCCCGCGGAGATCGTACAAAACAGCCCGGTTTCACAGGCGCCTAACGGCATCTGTTATGCCCG
>JBEKWX010000467.1:0-2994 GCA_049512675.1 Terriglobales bacterium
ATTCAAGGCTATACGGCGGGCGGCGGGCGGTACCGCTCAACGCTGTTTCCCAGCTCTGACGATTCCAGCAACAGTCAGAAGCCTTATGTGCCGCCGGTTGCGATGATGGCCATCACCGGGTTCACCAACACGCAAGCGCCGCAAGCGCCGCCGACTGCACCGTACAGCGCCAACAACAATGTGGTCGTATCCCCGATCAGCTTCTTTTACGGCGGCGCCATCACCGATCATATCGGAACGTTCGCCCAGGTCACCTATAACGCGCCGCCGCCCGGCGGGTTCAGCGATCCATTCGGACATACTTGGACCTGGGACAATACCGACATCCGTTATGCGGATTCGCGGAGGCTTGGCAGCTTCGACGTCACTTACGGCATCACCGCTAACAATAATCCGACCGTACAGGACCCTTGGAATACGACGCCGGCTTGGGCCTTCCCATATGCCGCGTCGACGATCGCGCCCTCGCCCGGAACCCACACCATCATCGACGGTACCTTTGCAGCGCATGTAGGCAGCATCGGGGCCTACGCTTTCATCAACAACGCGCTCTACCTCGAGGCCTCGGTATACAGCACGCTGAATCCCACCGCGCAGAACGATCTAGGCACCGATCCATTTGGCGCACCCGGGCTGTTCGACGCGGCGCCCTATTGGCGCGCTGCCTTTGAACCCCATTGGGGCAATCATTGGCTTGAGGTCGGAACTTTCGGCATGCTGGCCGACATTCATCCTTGGATCATGCCTGGAACGACGACGACCACGACTTTCGGGCAGACCGACAAATACACCGACATCGGCTTCGACACGCAATATCAGTATCAGGGAAGCAATTTTTGGATCACGCTGCGCGGCAGTTACATCTACGAATTCCAAAAACTGGACGCGAGTTTCGCCAACGGGCTTTCCGCCAACCCGACGGACACTCTCAACGAAGCGCGGGCCTATGCCTCGCTCGCCTACGGCAACGACAACCGGGTCGTATTGACCGGCCAATACTTCAACACTTGGGGCAGCCCTGATCCGATCGTGTACGGCGGACTTGCCAGCGGCTTCAGTCCAAACAGCGACGGCTGGATCGCCGAGATCGCCTACATTCCGTTCATCAGCAGCCCTGCGCCGGGCTGGCCATGGTTCAACGCTCGCGTCGGGCTGCAATATACCTGGTACAACAAATTCGACGGCACCACCGTCGGCGCAAGCGCCAATAATACGCTGTTCCTCTATTTGTGGCTCGCGATGTAGCAAAGTGTCTCGACATCCCGGAGGCTTTCAATGAAAGCAACACTGCTCCTAGGCGCGGCGCTGTCGCTGTTGACTGTCTCCGCATTTGCCGCCGATCTCGAACCCGAAATGCAATTCAAGGCGCCGCCGGTGCCGCCACCCTTCGCGTGGACGGGCTGCTATGGCGGCGCGCATGTGGGAGGCGGCTGGGCCAGCAAGGCGATCACCGACCCGGCGCAGCTGGTGCAGGACTCGTTTTTGTTCCCCGGAGCAACAACCGGGGTCACCACGGTCAACGCCAACCCGACCGGCTTCGTCGGCGGCGGGCAAATCGGTTGCGATTACCAGTTCGCTCCCACCTGGGTCGTCGGCATCGAGGGTGCCGTCTCGGGGACGACCTTGAAAGGTAGCACGAGCGTTGGGCTGCCATTGGGTTTGCCCGGCGAAGCGGCGTCTGTCACCGGCTCCATGGATTTGCTTCCCAGCTTGACCGCACGTTTTGGATATGCAGCCGACCGTTGGTTGTTTTACGTCAAGGGCGGCGTCGCCTGGGCCAGCGATAGCTACAGCGTTACGGGAACTTTCACCGGCACCCCGTTCGACTTTGAAGGCCTCGACTTGCGCTTCGGCTGGACCGCGGGCGGCGGTGT
This sequence comes from Terriglobales bacterium, assembly GCA_049512675.1. Lineage (GTDB taxonomy): Bacteria > Acidobacteriota > Terriglobia > Terriglobales > Acidobacteriaceae > Acidiflorens. Next base: position 1,875 of record JBEKWX010000467.1, read on the forward strand.
CGAATGGGCATTCTCAGACTTGTGGTCGGCCCGACTCGAATACGACTACTATCAGTTTGGCAATGGCAGCGTGCTGATGTCCGATTCAACGAACGTGCTTTCCGGTCCTGTCAACGTCAAGCAAAGCGTTCAGACCGTCAAAGCGGGACTGAATTTTCATGTGTGGTGGGGCCAGTAGATCGGCTTAAGGTTCGCAAAGAATGCCAACGAGACCAAGTCTTCGACGCGCCAAGACTGGACCGCTTAACGAAAGACGTTCGCGCCGCATCGTCAAGGTCGTCGGTTTACAATTGTCGTTGCCCTTAGCAATCCTGGCCATTGCTTTCGCCACGGCGCCGGCTCGCGCGAAGGACGACGCAACCGCCGTTTCGAAGCAAGCCCTGGAGGCCAAGATAAAATATTGTGAAGTCTGCCACGGGCAGTCGGGCCAAGGGTTTCAAGGATATTACCCGATACCACGACTGGCCGGCCAACAACCCGAATACATCAAGAACCAGTTGGAGGCTTTCGACGAGCGCCGACGGGTGAACCCTATCATGTTCAACGTGGCGCATGTCTTGAGCCCGGAGATGCAAACGGCGCTCGCCACGGATTTTAACAAGCTCAATCCTAAACCCTTCGGCGGCGGCCAGAAGGACCTCGTGGCCCCGGGGAAAAAGATCTTTGAGGAAGGAATTGCCAATACCGATGTCCCGCCGTGCGCTTCGTGTCACGGTCCGGAGGCTAAAGGCGACGGGCAATTTCCTCGCTTAGCAGGTCAGCTCCCTGATTACGTTCTCAAGAAACTGACGAACTGGAGCAAAGAGCGGGGTCAGGATCCGGCAAAACCAGACACCTCCGCCATCATGGAACCGATTGCGCATGGCCTGACCGAGCCGCAAATTAAAGCGGTCGCGGCCTATCTCAGTTACTTGCAGTAACACCTGCTTGGTCCAGATCATGAAACTCATCAACTCGTATCGGAGCCTTCGCCCAGAGGAAGGGCCACTCCAAAGCGTGCACCGAATTTTGCCGTTTGTCGGCTTGGCAATTCTGACGATTGTCTTCGCGGCGACCAGCCGCGCCGACGCGGCCGCAGTTTCCAACAGCGCCGTTGAGGCCAAGCTGGCGTACTGCCAGG
>JBEKWX010000468.1:0-2993 GCA_049512675.1 Terriglobales bacterium
CAGATGTTCGGCAGCGTCGTGCTCGACATCGAGAAATCGGTGTTTGAAGAAATTTTCGACGCCAAGAAGAAGCAGAAGAAAACCAAGCTCGACACCGACCTCGACGCCAAGGCGCTGCAAGAAGTCATCGTGGAATACAAGAAAGCCGTCAAGAAGCACGCCAAGCGCGACTTTCCGCAGGAACCGCACGAGCAGCTGGTCATGGCGCGGGACGCTGTGTTCCGTTCCTGGCAGAACGACCGCGCCAAGCACTATCGCCGCATCAACAACATCGATGACATGCTGGGCACCGCGGTCAACGTGCAAGCTATGGTCTACGGCAACCTGGGCGACACCAGCGGCACCGGCGTAGGCTTCACGCGCAATCCCGCCACCGGCGCAAAAGAGTTCTACGGCGAATTCCTGATGAACGCGCAGGGCGAAGATGTGGTTTCGGGCGTGCGTACTCCGGTACCGATCCTGGAACTGCAGAAGATCATGCCCGACGTCTACGACCAGCTCCGCGAAATCACCACGAGGCTGGAGAAGCACTACCGCGACATGCAGGATTTCGAGTTCACCATCCAGGATGGCAAGCTCTACATGCTGCAGACCCGCAACGGCAAGCGCACCGGGCGAGCCGCGGTGCGGGTGGCGATCCAGATGGTGGAAGAGGGATTGATCAGCAAGGAAGAAGCGATCTTCCGTGTGGAACCGAACCAGCTCTATGACTTCCTGGTGCCGGGTCTGGATGAGAAGAGCACGAAGGTGGAAGTGCTGGCGACGGGATTGCCGGCGTCACCGGGCGCGGCCGTCGGGCAGATCGTTTTCACCGCAGAGGAAGCGGTGAAAAAGGCGGGACATGGTGCAAAGAAGAATCCGGTGATTCTGGTGCGAGCCGAAACGACTCCCGAAGATATCCAGGGCATGGAAGTAGCCGCCGGCATTCTGACGTCGCGCGGCGGCATGACCAGTCACGCCGCTGTGGTCACGCGCGGCATGGGGAAATGCTGCGTGGCCGGTGCGGGGGATATTCAAGTCGACGAGCGAGCCGGAGAAATGCGCGTCAAAGGCCGGGTCTTCAAAGAGGGAGACTGGATCTCGCTCGATGGCACGAGCGGGCGCGTGATCAAAGGGAAGCTGAACACGCTGGAGCCGTCCGCCGATGATGCGGACTTGCAAAAGCTGATGGGCTGGGCAGAGCCGTTCCGCAAAATCGGCGTACGCGCAAATGCCGACATTCCAAGGGATGCGATTCAGGCGCGGTCTTTTGGTGCCGAAGGAATCGGCCTATGCCGCACCGAGCACATGTTTTTTGCCCACGACCGCATCTCCCACATGCGAGCCATGATTCTAGCCGACAACGAAAAAGACCGCCGCGCCGCGCTGAAAAAGCTGCTGCCCATGCAGCGCGCCGATTTCATAGGCCTGTTCAAAGCGATGGCAGGATTGCCGGTGACGATCCGCCTGCTAGATCCGCCATTGCACGAATTCCTGCCCAAGCGCGAGCAACTCATGGTTGCCATCGCCAGCCTGCCCAGTGCCACGACGAAGCAGAAAAAAGAGTTGGTGGAGGAATACAAAGAGTACGGCGCGAAAGCAGCCGGCGACCTGAAGAAAATTCTTCCCGCGCTGCTGGCGCGCGTGGAAGAGTTGCACGAGTTCAATCCCATGCTGGGCCATCGCGGATGCCGCCTGGGGATCACCTATCCCGAGATCACCGAGATGCAGGCCAGGGCCATTATTGAAGCGGCCGTAGCCGTGGACAAGGAAGGCATCAAAACCCATGCGGAGGTGATGATCCCGCTGATCGCGACCGTGAAAGAGATGGAGAACCAGGGAGCGATCGTAAGGCGAGTGGCGGAAGAAGTGTTCAAGGAAAAAGGAAGGCACGTGCACTACCTGGTAGGCACCATGATTGAGTTGCCTCGAGCCTGCCTGGTGGCAGGCGAGATTGCTAAAGAGGCCGAGTTCTTCTCCTTTGGCACGAACGACCTGACCCAGACCACGTTCGGCTTCTCCCGCGACGACATCAACAAGGTGCTGCCAACGTATCTGGCGGAAGGGATTCTGAAGCAGGATCCGTTTGCCGCAATCGACCAGGAAGGTGTTGGCGAACTGGTGCGGATCGGGATCGAACGGGGACGGAAGACGCGCCCGAACCTGGAGGTGGGCATCTGCGGCGAACACGGCGGCGAGCCCTCGTCGGTCGAGTTCTGTCATCGGGTGGGAATGGATTATGTATCCTGTTCCCCGTTCCGTGTGCTAACCGCGCGACTAGCGGCAGCCCAGGCGGCAGCCAGCGAGAAGCTGCAGATTGACGCTGGACGAACGAAGTGATCAACGCAGAGGCCGCGGAGACAATTCGCGCGGAGGTCACCGAGAAAGATAGAGAAAGGCTCAATGCGATCAGCGGGCAAATTGTGGACGCAGCCATGCGAGTTCATACCGTTCCTGGGCCCGGTCTTCTCGAGAGCGCCTATGAGGTATGCTTTGCTCATGAACTGCGGAAACGGGGGCTGCGTGTCGAAACGCAATGCCCGCTTCCCGTCAGTTACGATGGAGTGCGCGTCGACCTCGGGTATCGGTTGGATCTTCTCGTCGAGAATGAAGTTGTTGTCGAACTCAAGGCAATCGAAACCGTTCTGCCGGTCCACAAGGCCCACCTTCTCTCATACCTAAGGCTAGGAGGAAAGAGGCTGGGCTTGCTGATTAATTTTCACGTGAATCGCCTGCGAGAAGGCATCACGCGCCTAGTAAACGGATTCTGATTCGGCTTTTCAGCGACCTCCGCGTGACCTCCGCGGCCTCGGCGTTGATCAGTTGGCCCGCTGCAGCCGGGCGATCAGCTTCTGTGCCAGATTCTCCTCCGACTCGGACCACAGCAACCGTCCCGTTGCCCCGGAGTTCTTCTCCACTTTGGCGGTAAACTCGACCAGTTTATGTACGTTGCTCCGGACGTTCCGCTCCGCCTCGGAAGTAAATTCGATTTCTTCGTGCAGGAAGGACGTGTC
>JBEKWX010000469.1:0-2988 GCA_049512675.1 Terriglobales bacterium
CTGGCTTACTATTACGAAACCGGAACCGTGCTCGCCAGCAACCCGAGCCAGGCCGTCGACCTGTATCGCAAGGCCGCTCAACAAGGCGACCCGCTTGCGGGATGGCTCGCCGGACGGCACTACCTCCTCGGCAACGGGGTGCCGCGCGATCCTGACGCGGCCCAGAAATGGCTTAAGCTGGCCGCCGACCAGAACAACGCTTTCGGCGCCTACTACCTGGGCCGTCTGATGGCGGATCGGGATTTCACCAAGGCCCCGAAGCTCTATAAGATTGCCGCCGATCAGGGGCTTCCCCAGGCGCAATACTTCTACGCCAAAGCGCTGAAAGATGGCCGCGGCGTTCCGCAGGACCGCTTCACTGCCTACGTCTGGTACACCCTGGCGGCCGACGCTGGGTACGCCGCCGCCGGCGCGGATCTCGGCGAACTCAACAGCGGCTCTCTCACGCTGGAGCAGATCTCAGAAGCGAAAGCGAAAGCCCACGATCTGAAACAGGTCGTGATTCGCGCCGTCACCGCGCGCGGATGCTCCGGATGGGACGGAGAGTTTGACGAATTCCCTACCCCGCCGCCGCCGAAACTACAGCGTTTCTGCCACTAGGGGATCCAGCCCCGGAGGGGCGGCCGAGCTTAGCCCCGCGCTTCAGCGCGGGGAAAGTGGAAGAGATGATTCAAGTCCCGGAGGGACGACCGATTTCTCACCCATACTTTTCAGCCGCTCAAGCCACTACACCATCTCCGTGCCCCACAGATCATGCAGGTGCACGATCCCCAGCAAGCGCCGATCGTTTCCCGCAACGCTGTCCACGACGACGAGCGAAGTAATCTTCATCTCTTCCATGCGCGCCAGCGCAGTGGCTGCGAACTCCTGCGCGCCAATGGTTTTAGGAGTCCGCGTCATGCACTCCCCCGCCGTCAGGTCGAGCGCATCTTTGCCGCGCTGCTCGAGCAATCGCCGTAGATCGCCGTCGCTGATCACCCCCAGCAGCCGATCGCCGAGCCCAAGATCGCCCTCAACCACCGCCGTCATTCCCAGCTTCTTGCGCGACATTTCATAAATCACATCCGGCATCTTCGTCTGCGGCGTCACTCGCGGAACCGCGTCTCCCGAGTGCATCAACGATTCGACCCGCGCCAGACGCTTGCCCAGTTTTCCACCCGGATGCAGGTTGGCAAAGTCCTCTGCCTTGAACCCGCGTTTTTCCGAAAGCGCCACCGCCAGCGCATCCCCCAGAGCAAGCATCGTCGTAGTGGAAGCCGTAGGAGCGAGCCCCAGCGAGCAAGCTTCCTTCGAGATCGAGCAGTCCAAAGCCACGTCAGCAGCGGATGCCAGCGTAGAAGCCCGTGTGGAGCGGACACTTTTCTCGCCGGGCTTGCCCGCGGGCGGTTCTGCAATGTCCTCGCAGGTCATGGCAATGAGTGGCACCTGCAAGCGCTTGATCGTCGCCATCAACTGCAGGATCTCTTCCGTCTCGCCGCTGGCCGAAAGCGCCAGCACGACATCGCCGCGCACGATCATCCCTAAATCGCCATGCAGTGCTTCGACTGGATGAAGGTAGAGCGCGGGCGAGCCCGTCGAACTCAATGTAGCCGCGATCTTGCGCGCGATCAATCCGCTCTTCCCCATGCCGGTCACGACCACTCGGCCCCGGCAGCCGAACATCAGTTCCAAAGCCCGGTTGAAGTCCGCAGCCATCGGACCCGCCAACCGATCCGCCAGCGCCCGCAACGCCTCAGCCTCAATCCGCACCACGTTTTCGCCCACGTGTTTCATGAAGGGGAAATGTTAGCAGAAGGCATACGACATCGGGTGATCGGGCCATCGGGTCATCTCAACCCCGCGCCTGCTCGATTCGCCCGCGCCCGCCCGGAGCTTGCCAGAAATTGGGTGAGTGCACTATAGTTGCCCCGCTTTTCCACTCAAACAATTAAGGAGAGAAAGATGCGCAAGCTTTTGCTGGTTGCATTGACTTTATTACTGTCTGTGTCAGTGGCGATGGCTCAGAGCAAGGTCGATACCAAATGGCACTGCTCGAAGCCGACGGGGGACCAGAAACTCGAAGTGGGCGACGTACCAGACCATAGCTATTGGATCGGGCAAGGCACCTGCGACGCGACCTCAAGCAGCGGTGATCTCAAGGAAAAGTCGGGTCACTACACGGAATTTCATGATGTATGGAAAGCTTCCTTCAACTTCCATGGCTACTACAACGCGACCATGGAGAATGGAGACAAGATTTACTACACGTATGAAGGATCCAATTCAACCGACACCACCAAACCCATCTCCAATAAATGGAAGGTGGTGAGCGGGACAGGAAAATATAAGGGCATCAAGGGTTCCGGAAGTTGCTCCGGAAAAATGAATGCGGACGGCTCTGACGACATAACGTGCACCGGCACGTATTCGATGGGCATGGCCAAAATGGACAAGATGAGCAAATAGGCGGCACGCTTGAACCGGGGCTGCGGGATGGCCCGCAGCCCGCGGCCAGTCCATCACGCAGTCCGCGGCGTCAGCCCGTGGCAATGATACGAGGACCCTTTAGCCAGTGCTGGCGCCACACCAACCTCCTCACATAGCCGGATCGGCCCGCTCAGAAGTGATCGTCCGCCGCCCGCTTCGGACGCTCCAGCGCTTGCGCCTGAATCGCGCGGTCCCACGGGCTGGACTGCCAGTTGTCTTTCTTGTGCTCCGTGGGGATCCACGGCGGCAACGTCATCAAGAGCCGACCACTGATGGAGTGAAGATAAGGTTCGTAAAGCAACCGAAGTTCCGCCAGCCGATCGGGCACGTCCGCACCGTTATTGTCCGCACCGTCATTCAGAGTCACGCCATGCTTGGCGAGGTCCGCTCGCAGCCGGATCAAATCTGCTGCCGGGAGCCGGTCGGCATTATGCGGACTGTATTCTGCATTCACGACCTGCGCGAGATCGACGGCAGCGTGCCGCGCCATGGCGAAGGTGAGCTTTGCCTGGTCCGGATGGA
>JBEKWX010000470.1:0-2980 GCA_049512675.1 Terriglobales bacterium
ACATTGATACGAAACTTTACTTCTTTGACCGTAATGGTCTTCTGCTTTTTCTTGGCTTCGCGCTCGCGCTTTTCGTTCTGGTACAGAAATTTCCCGTAGTCCATGATGCGGCAAACCGGAGGCTGCGCGGTCGGGGAAATTTCTACCAGATCCAGGTTTCTTTCGCGGGCCATCTTGAGCGCCTCGAAGGGAGGCATCACGCCAATCTGTTCCCCTTCGTCACCGATGACGCGAACTTCGCGCGCCCGGATACGCTCATTCATGCGGATAAAACGCTTGTCGATACTGTCCTCCGTCTTTATATCTGACAGGAAAGATGCTTGAAAAGTATAGCATGCGGCTAGTGGGGTGCTGTATTCAAGAGCGCGATTCGAGCACGTCGAAGGTCGGCGCGTCGAAGTTACGGCATCGCTAAAGCGGCGCGCCTTGACACGAAACCGAATTGCGCGGCCTGTTGAGCGGCGTTACGCCGCCACTTTCGCAGCCCGCAACTGGCGATACAGCCGCAGATAGTCGTCCACCATCCGTCGCGCGGTGAAGCGTTCGCGCGCCCGGTTGTAGGCTCGCGTGCCGTAGAGGCGTACCAGTTCGCGGTCTACGTCGAGTTGGCCGAGCACTTCGCTGAGGCTCTCGGCGTTATTGCGATCGAAGTACAAAGCAGCGTCGCCCCACAGTTCGCGATACACTTCGGTGTCATTGGCCACCAGCGCGCAGCGTGAGAACGCCGCCTCGATCGACGCCAATCCTGTAGGCTCGTAGCACGAAGTCGCGGCAAAAATTGTCGACTTGCTGTAGAGCGATCGCAGTTGCGATTCGGTCTGCGCTCCCTTCACCGAAATCTCGTGCTCGCCGGTGGAGACGCGCACGTCGGCGCGGATCGGCACCGTGGGCATAGGTATCGGGTTATCCGCCCCTACAATGCACACGGGCAGGCCATGCTTATGCTGGGTCAGCAAAGCCACCTGCTTTCCCGTATCCCACAGGCGCCCAATCGCCAGCACCGACTCTTCCTTGGTCACAAATGGATTGAAGTAGATGGGATTGCGTCCGGCCGGAATGACGTACCCCTCGAATTCGTCGCCGTAGGCGAGGCGCAGCATCTCTCCCATCCAGCGCGAAGTGGTGACCACGGCCTCGGCCCGCTTCAAGCTGGCGACAATCGTCGCGCGATACCACTTCAGCCATGCCGAAGCGGCTGGTTCGTGTCCATGGATGCTCAACCACCACGTCACCACATCGCCGTGCGCCGCCACCAGTCGCGGCGTCGCCACCGGCAGCGCTCCGAAACTCAACTGATTCAAATGCAGAAAATCAGGGCGCGTGTCGCGAACGATCGCGCACAGAAAATCCTGGGCCGCGTGGAAGTCCTGCTCACCTTCCTGCATCCAGTCGAGACGAAATGCGGTGGGATAGTATTCGAGGCCGTGCAGCCCGTCCATCCAGACGGTCTGATGAGGAAGCGGAATTTCTCCAAAGCTGACGAGCGTAACCTGCGCCCCGTGGGTCACCAGACCCGAAACCAGTTCGCGCGAGTATGTCCATACTCCGCTGAACGTATCGGCCGTTACCAGAACGCGCACAGAAACCTCGGGGGATCGAGGGCTGGGAGTTACCCTCGGGCCAATTGTCTTCAGTTTATGGGCGAGGGCTGCTAGTAGGGAAGAGTTTTCTTGAGTTTTTCCGCAGCCGGGGCCGCTTCTTCAGCATGGGCTAGGTCGCTTACTTCTTTTCTGTTTACTCTGAAGGGAGTAACCCATTTTTGCAAGCTCCTTCGGATTTTACGTTCCGCTTCACTGATTCCCTTCAACTGGTTGATTTCACGCAGGATGGTTGAAATCAGCCACTCATCTTGCCGCAACTTTTCTCTCCGATCCGAGTTCAAGTGAGTAGGCGCTTCAGAAGAAAGAGACAGCTGAAGGACCTCATGCTTCTGGCGAATCAAATCAGCGAAATCGCCGAGCGGAACGAAAGGGAGGTTCACCATGAAATACCTGAGATATGTTGCACTGCTTGCTTTGCTGGCCATGCCGCTTGCGTACTCGCAGGCTGCGGTCGTTGTCGGAGCGGGGGTCGGAGTGGGCGTTGGAGTTGGAGTCGGCGTGGCTGGCCCACCGGTTTGCGCTTACGGCTATTACCCGAGCTATCCGCATGCTTGCGCCCCCTACGGCTACTATGGTCCGAGCTGGTTCTCTGGCGGCGTCTTTATTGGCGCAGGCCCCTGGGGCCACGGCTGGGGACATCCGTATTACGGACGGCCTTACGCCCGCGGTTTTGCGGGTCGTGGTCCGGTAGGTCCGGCGGTTCGGCGCGGCTTCGAAGCGCGCGGCTCGGTCGCCGGCAACCGCGGAGGGTTCCGCGGCCGCCGCTGATCGCTGATCGGGTGATCACTGATCGGGTCATCTGACCATCGGGTCATCGGGTGATCGAAGTTCAAAGGCCTTTGACTTTAATTGACCCGATCAATACGAACGGCTGGCATGACGAAACTACCAGCCGTTTTTCTTTTGACAGCGCGCGGTTTGGCGACAGCGGGTGCTTCATGTTGAGTCCGCCCACCTTGTTATTTCCCTCTGACCGGCTAGATGGTCCGCCATCGTGACCACCGTTGGGCGCGCCAATATCCGCATCGTCCATAGGAGATCGTCGAGCGCCGTTCCAAACCCGAAATGAGCATCCACAAACGCCAGTTCCGAAGCTGGCAGAGCTGAGCGGCTGGAGATCAGCACTACAGGAACATCCGGCGCCAGAATTTTGATCTCCTGGGCCAGTTTCGAGCCCGACATCGCTGGCATTTCGTAATCGAGAAGCGCCAGGTCAAAATAAGTTCGTTGGCAAAGCGCGAGCGCCTCGATGGGGTGGTTTTTCGCGATCACTCGGAACCCGCATTCTTCAAGAACACTGGCTAGCAATCGGCTGGATTTGGGATTGTCGTCTACGTAAAGCACCGTCGTTCGGTTCTCCATTACAGGCCTCCGTTCCT
>JBEKWX010000471.1:0-2979 GCA_049512675.1 Terriglobales bacterium
ACGAGGCGAGCCTTGGTTGGTAGAGCAAAAGCAAAACCTTCCACGAGAGCGAAATGGCGCTCTTCGGAGTGCACGGCCTGGTGCGCCTCAAAAGTGCTTGACAGCGCCGACATTGTTAGAGATGCGCCTCAAAAGTGCTTGACAGCGCCGACATTGTTAGAGACGCCTGATAACAGAAGTTACCGCGCAACCATTCAGCGTGATTCAGAGAAAAGCCGCCCGCAGGCGGCTTGGTATTTGCGACGTGATGCGTGAGAGCAGCCCAAGGGCTACTTCCCACTGCTCAGCACTGTCAGTTCTGCGATGGTTGCGCTGTTGGCGTAGACCCCGGCGCCCACCTCGCCCAATCATCCTGATCAATCGGTAAGCGAACAATTTCATCGTAGACATCCATTAGTTCCCACCTCTCTTTCCGCGGGCGGCGGGGAGTCAGACTCTGTACGGACCGGGGTCGACGATGGCTTGAATAACCGTGAGCCTGCGCTTGGTCCAAGCCGACGTTATTGCCGTTTCCACTTCGGAAGCGGTTTCGCACACCTTGCCGTCCACGCCAAACGCCTCCGCAACCTTTGCAATGTCTGGATTCGTGAAGTCCACGGCGTAGTGAGGCAATCCTCGCCGTTCCTGCGACATCGCGATAAGCGAGAGGGCGCCGTCGCACAGGACAACAACGATAAGCGGCAATTTTAGACGCCGGGCGGTTTCCAGTTCCGCCATGTACATGGCGAATCCTCCATCGCCCAGGAAAGCGACAACAGGTCTGTCCGGCCACGCCAGTTGGGCCGCCATCGCTGCTGGGAACCCGTATCCCATCGATGACAAACCGTTCGACATAAAGAAAGACTTGGCTGCGTAGGTTGTCCACATCTGGCCCACCAGGAACTTGTGGGCGCCAACATCGCAGGTAGCCACGGTTTCCTTGGGCAGTATCTTCCTTGCTGCCGCAACCACCTGATGGGACGCCATCCCCGTGCCGGCACGGGTGATGAGCTCCAACAAGTCCCGGCGGTGAGAACTGAGTTCTTGGGTGGTCCACGCGCGACGAGGCGGCAACTGTTCCGCGAGAGCAGAAAGGGCGGTAGCAGGATGACCGACCAACTCAAGTTCCGCTGGATAAAACTCGTCGCTATTGGACAAGGCGTCAACGTGGATGACCGGTGCTTTGAAATTCCAGGGCTTGTCGAACTCCACAACGTCCAGTCCGCAAGCGACGATGAGATCCGCTCGCTCCCCCAGTTCAAGGACAAGCTGGTCTCCCAGCATTTCAAAAACGCCAGCAAAGAGCGGATGGTCCTCGGGGATCACGCCTTTGGCCTTGGGCGTTACAATGACCGGCGCGCTCAGCTTTTCCGCCAAACCGACCAGGCCGTCGCTCGCATTGGCACGGAGAACACCCAAACCGGCAAAAATGATTGGGCGCTCAGCGGCGGCAATCATTGCCTTCGCTTTGGATAACGATTCCCTGCCGGGTGCGCCCATACCGGAGTAGGTGCGCAGGGGAGAAGTCGTCGGAAATTTTCCACTGGCTTCCGTCTTGGCCAGATCACTGGAGAGAGCGAGATGAACCGGACCGGGCCGTTCACTCGTGGCGACCCGAATTGCCTTATGCAGCGTCTCCGCTGCCGAGCCCGGATGCACCCATGTACTCCATTTGGTGATGGGTCTGTAGAAAGCCACGGACGCCAGCACTTGGTGGGTGGCTATGTTGTACCGAGGTGCCGCGATCTGTCCCGTAATTGCGATGACCGGATCACGGTCCATCCACGCATTGGCAACGCCGGTGGCCATGTTCGTGGCGCCGGGGCCGATGGTCGCGACCGAAACTCCTGGAATGCCCAGGATTTCGCCGGTCACGCCGGCGGCGAATGCGGCCGTGTTCTCATGCTTGGTTAGTAGAAAGAGGATGCCCGCCTCCTTCAGCGCATTCATGAGTTCGACCACTTCGCCGCCCGGCAGTCCGAAAACGTAAGGCGTCCCCACCCGCCGGAGGACTTCCGCCATCGCTTGGACCACTCTGGTCACTTTGCTTTTTGCCACCGCGCTCATTGCCAGATGCCTCCCACTATCTTGGCGCGCGTGAGAACGCCTAATACTTCCTCAGAACTAGAATGAACCCACATGCAGCGCCAGTGAATCCGAATGCCACCAGGTACATGAGACCCGCTGTATATGTACCCGTAACCCCGATCAAGAAACCGACGATCATTGGTGACAGGGCGCCAACCAGTTGGGAGGATCCATTTTGCAGTCCGGCCGCCTGACCGATCATGTGGGCAGGTATAAATGTTTGAAGCAGGGTCCAAGCCATCGGTATGGAAACACCTTTGAAGAAAAGCGCAACACAAAGAAGGCCTGCGCTCAAGTAACTGCTGTGAACCATAGCTGCCAAGAATATGAAAAAGGCGCACCCGGCGAGGCCGACACAATTGATGACAGCTGCTTTCTTCAACCAATCAGCAACCACGCCTGCGCTGATCAATCCCAAAAGACCGAAGCAGTATGGCAGCGAAGAGAAAAATCCCATTTTCGCCCAGGAAAAGCCTCGAGCGACTCTCAGATACTGGGGCAGCCAGGACATAATGCCCCACCATATGCTGACCGAAGCCCAAAACGAGAACGCGCAGCAACAAAAATCTGGATTCTTGATTAGCAAGATGAAGTTTCGCCACGCCGTCCCGGTCTTGACGCCGTTTTCGGTTCCGGTACCGGACGTCTCATTCCTGGTTATATGTTCGAGTTCGACCCTATTTACCCATCTATTTTGTTGAGGTCGATCGGTGGTGAAAAACCAGATCAAGGGAATGCTGACCATGCTCAGGATGGCGCACAACCAATAAATAGTCCGCCAGCCATAGACGGCGATGATTGCGGCGAAGACCGCCATGCCCACAGCAGGCCCGACCATCTGACCAACCAGCCAAGCCGAGTTCGCCTTTCCTCTTTCTTCCCGAGGAAACCAGTTCTTCACAAACGCACTCA
>JBEKWX010000472.1:0-2976 GCA_049512675.1 Terriglobales bacterium
CATCCCCGAAGCTAAGAGAAGGCAGACCGCCGATGTACGGTCCGAACGGAACTCCGGGAAAAGTAGTGGGGGCTCCCGGAAAAGTAGGGGGGAGTTGTTGGGAGACGTTGACGTTGTAATAAAGATTGTAGCGATGGGAGCTGAGGTAATTGAAGCCGAAGCGAAATTCGTTGATCAGGTTGTTGCGAAATGTGTGGAGCTCACTGGCGGCCAGGCCCTGGGCTGTGTTGTTGCTGTAGCCATCCTGAAAGCTGCCACCGTCGAGCACGTTATTGAACGGGGAGGGAAGGAAATTACTGTCGTTGCCGTAACTGTAGCGAGCGAAAAAATTGTCCTTGTTGCTGATGGTCTGGTCGACGCGAATGTCGAACTTGTTCTCCGTTTCGCTGCGCTCGGGTTCTGACAGGTAGTTGCCAGCGGCTTGCAGAGTGTTAATGTTGACGTTGGGCGCGGGAAACAAATTAGCCAGTTCCTGGCCGAGTGGGTCGATGGCGGTATTAGTGCCACCAGGGTTGGTGAATTTGTTGGTCGGGGTCCCGGTATAGTTGGGGCCGGTGGTGCCGATCGGGAGACTGCAGGGTCCGCCATTGTATGGCGAACTAGTTTCCGCCTGGGTCGGGTCAAAGATTTCTCCCTGGTAAGTCGGGTTGCCTCTGCAGTCGACGACGCCTGTGACGGTGCTCGTGAGAAAGGCGGAGAAATCGCCGCCAACCTCGGCTGGCGTGGGAACCGTGGACAATTGCGGCAGAGCCTGGCGAATGCGGAGGCCTTCGTAGTCTCCGAAAAAGAACAGTTTGTTCTTGATGATGGGCCCGCCCAGGGTAAAGCCGAACTGGTTCTGTTTGTAGGGCTGTTGGCCGAAGATGTCGAAGTAATTGCTAGCATCCACTTTCTCGTTGCGCAGAAACTCCCACACATCGCCGTGGATCTGGTTGGTGCCAGACTTGATGACGGCGTTCATGATGGCGCCGTTGCCGCGGCCGAATTCGGCGCTGTAGGAATTGGTCTCGACTTTGAATTCGGCGATGGCATCCACCGCCGGTTGGACCACATAGGCGGCGCCGTTGAGGACGTCGCCCAGATTTGCGTTGTTGTCGATGCCGTCGAGCAGGAAATTATTTTGCAGAGAGCGGGCGCCGTTGGAGCTGAAACCGTAGGTGGTTTCGACGCGCGATCCGGGCTCGGCGGCAGCGATGCCCGTGCCCAGAAGAGCGAGTTGGGCGTAGTTGCGTCCGTTCAAAGGAAGCGCGTTGATGGTCCGGCTGTCTACCACCTGGCCCAGTTCGGAGGTTTCAGTTTCGAGTTGCGGACGTTGGCCGGTGACCGTGACGATTTCCGTTGCCATGCCCGCCTGAAGGGTCAGATCCACGCCGACGCGATCCTGGATGTTCACTTGCACCGGGCCAGCAACGGCCTTCCTGAATCCCTGCTTCTCGACGATGACGCTATAACGGCCGATCCTGAGCGGGCTGGCGACATACTGCCCCTCAGCATTGGTGGAGAGGGTTAACTGAATGCCACGATCGACGTCGGTCACAGTGACCTTGGCGTCCGTGACCACGGCACCGCTCGGGTCGCGGACCAGGCCTACAATGGCTCCGGCATCTTTCTGCGCCCATAGCGGCGTGGCCAGCGTCAGGAATATGGAGAAAAACAGGGCCGAGAGAGTTCGCAGGCGAAGCAAAAGGGTGGACATGGCGACACTCCTGGACGCTGACCCCGAATGTTCGCAAACGGCTTGGTTGGGCCCGGCGAAAGTTCGGGTGTCGGGATTGCGAGCTTTCGGTGTAATATTACGAACCATTACTTTTACTTTCGTTTTATAGCTTTTGTCAACTGCGTTTTTTGGGGCGGGGTTCAGAACAACAAAGAACAAAGAAGGAGGTTCCTGATGATCGCCCGAAGAAACGGGATTGCAGTGCTCTGTATCACGCTCGGTCTCATCCTCCTGCTGACAGCTTGCTCGAAGTTGCCAAAGTCGCCTCTGACGACCAAGACCGCCAAGCCAGAACCCACCCAGCCTTCCGCGATCAACGTGGACGTGGAGTCAGGCGGACCGGTGACGCTAACGACCAGCGCTGCCGAGTTTCAGGTGACGCCGGATGGTTATGTGCAAGCGTTTCTGCTGCCAGAGGGACGGAAAAAGGACGGCAAGAAGCTTTCGTTGGATGAACCCAACGTCGGCGCTCCCTCGGACAGCGATTTTGTGCGAGTTGTGGGCAAGGATGTGCACTTCACGCTCGACTTCCAGCAGGCCGAGGTGCATGAAGCGATCGGGAAGATGGGAGTCGGCAAGCGTGTGGAAATTCCGGCGCGTCCGCTGGGACCATCGGGAACCGACTTGCAGCGGGTTCTGGCGCTCGAAGTCTATGACAAGTTCCCTAACATTTTGCTGAGCACGGTGGAATACAAGAACACGGGCGCCAGCGAAGTCGTCATCGAAAAAAGCGTAAATCAGCGGCGCCGGTTGAACGCACGCCTGGTCGACGCGAAGGCGCGGCCCTGGGAGATGTGGTCATTTCATGGCGCCAGCTACGATTGGGGAAAAGATGACGTGGTGAAGCTGACGCCAGCTTTTTCCCAGCCCAACGTCATGGGCGAAATGGTCAAAGGTGGCTATGGCGGCGGGATTCCAGTGGTTGCTTTCTGGACTGGCCAAGTCGGAGAAGCGCTCGGACACGTGGAGACGATTCCGATATCCGCAGCGATCCCGGCAAAAGTGGGAAGCGATGGACGCGTAAATGTCGAGGTCGACTATGCCGCCAACATCACGCTGAAGCCGGGCGAGATTTATTTCACTCCGCGCAGTTTCGTCTCGGTCTATGCGGGCGACTTCTATGAGCCGCTGCGGATTTGGTCGAGCGTGTTGCAGAAAGAAGGATGGGAGCTGCCGAAGCCATCGAGCGAAGCCTACAACGTGAGCTGGTGCGGCTGGGGATACGAAGCCGACGTAACCCCGGCGCAGATGCTGGGCAC
>JBEKWX010000473.1:0-2976 GCA_049512675.1 Terriglobales bacterium
ACTGCCGCGAGTGGCTGGCAGAGTACAAATGTCCCGACAAGATCTATTTAGTGAAAAGCATCCCCACGACCGCAACCGGAAAAATTCGCCGCCGCGCAGTTGCCGCCGCGCTGGTGGATAACCAACAATGAGATTCCTGATCGCGGGGGCGGGCGCAATCGGAGCCTACATCGGCGCACGCATGGCGCAGGCTGGGTTCGACGTCACGCTATTCGCGCGCGGACCGCATCTTCGCGCCATGCAAGAGCAGGGCGTGCAAGTGAAAAGCAGCGAAGGCGATTTCGTGGCACGACCCGCAATCGCCAGTTCCCTTGAAGAGTTGGAACCGCCCGACGTCGTGTTTCTTGGAGTAAAGGCGCACGGCCTTCCTCAACTTGCGCCCCAACTGAAGCCGGTATTGGGGCCAGACACCACCGTCGTCAGCACCCAGAATGGAATTCCGTGGTGGTACTTCCAGGGTTTCGGCGGCGAGTGGGAAGGATTGTGTCTCGATCGGGTCGATCCCGGCGGCGTGATCTCCTCGGCCATCGAAGCGCATCGGGTGGTCGGGTCCATCGTTTACTTTTCGACCGAGATTTTAGCTCCGGGAGTGATTCAACACATTGAGGGCAACCGCATTTCTCTCGGCGAACCGGACGGCACGCGCTCCGATCGCTGCCGCCGAATTGCGGAGGCGCTTATCGCCTCCGGCTTGCGCTGCCCTATCACTACCCGCATCCGGCACGAGATTTGGGTAAAGGTTCTGGGCAACGCGTCCCTCAACCCGGTCAGCGCACTGACGCGCGCCACGCTGGCGCAGATGGTGCGCGATCCTGGAGTTTCGTCGGTGATCCGCGACATCATGCAGGAAGTGGAAGCGGTCTCCCTCAAATTGGGCATGGAGTTACCTGTTTCAATCGAGCAGCGAATGGCCGGCGCGGAAAAGGTTGGTGAGCACAAGACTTCCATGCTGCAAGATCTTGAAGCGGGCCGCCCGATGGAATTGGAAGCGCTGGTGGGCGCGGTCGTGGAGTTGGGAGAGCGGGTAGGGCTTCCCATGACGTGCACCCGCACGGTGTACAACTGCACCAAGCTGCTGTCCCAGTGTGCCGTTCAGCAGCAGCCGAAGTGAACGCCGGCCGAGGTTCGCTCTTCGCCCGCAGCGGCTTCCACCTGATGCTACCGCACCGTGTTCTAGCGCACCGTGACAAAGTAGTACGCGCTCATCGCCACGCCGACGGCGATTACTACGAGCCGCACCTTCCGGGGATCGGCTTTTTGCGCATAGTGCGCGCCGAACCAGCCGCCTAACAAAGCACCCGCAATCATCACTACGCACTGCGGCCACAGCACGGCGCCCGCCAGAATGAATGTCAGCACCGCCGCAGCATTAATCACGACCGCCAGCAATGTCCGGATCGCGCCCATGGCATGGATGTCACGCATCCCCAAGGACGCCAACATTCCCAGGATCATGAACCCGATCCCCGCCCCGAAATACCCGCCATAGATTGCGACCAGCAACTCGGCCATCGAAGTTACCGTGACCGCCTGCCATGACATCTTCCTCAGATCCTCCAAAGCGGCAGTCTTGCCGGCCTTTGCGCGGATGGTGTTGCCGAAGGCGAAGAGCAAGGTGCCACCCAGCAGCAGCCAGGGGACGAGGCGCAGGAAGGTATGTTGGGGCGTCTTAAGCAGCAGCACGGCGCCAACCAGTCCACCGACAACGCTCGTCAGCAGTAATGGAACCAACAGGCGTCGCGGCACGTTCAACCGTTTCAGGTACGCACCGGTGCTGGCTGCGAGCCCAGGCCACAGCGCGACCGTGTTGGTCGCGTTGGCCTGTACCGCCGGCACTCCTGTATTTAACAACGCGGGGAACGAAATAAAGGTGCCGCCGCCGGCCACCGCGTTCAGCGTCCCGCCGATTATTGCAGCGAAAAACAGGAAGATGGCTTGGCTTAAGTGCAAACGTAGAATTTACCACGGAGACTTTCCCAGGACAGACCCATCCGAATCAGGAAGGTGAACGGACTTTCCGCCCCGAAGCAAAACGTGAGGTGATCATTGTCACATTGACACGTGATCGATCTCCTTGTGCCGTTTGGAGTTGAGGCGTCAAATGTGGTCAGTCCTCAGACCACTGCCAATGGGCACTGAATCACCAGCGAGAATCGAGTTCGAGGCGATCTCCAGAAATAAGGTCTACCAGGAGGTCGCCAAGCAGCTGGAGCGGCGCATTACGGAAGAGCTGAAACCCGGCGACCTGCTTCCCCCCGAACGCCAGCTTGTGCAAATGCTTGGGGTGAGCCGCAGCTCGGTGCGCGATGCCATCCGCAGCCTGGAACTGAGGGGTCTGCTCGAGCCACGCCAAGGCATCGGCACGGTGGTTTGCAGTCCCGATGCTACCCCAGACAATCCACTGGCTACCGCGCTCCTGGAGAAGCGGAAGATGGTTGCGGACCTGCTGGACGTGCGCAATATGATCGAGCCGCCCCTGGCCGGGCGCGCCGCTCTGCACATCTCTCGCGATGAGATCGCTGAGATGGAGGAGATTCTTGTACGCCAAGAGGCGAAGGTGCGCCGGGGCGAACTCGGAATCGAAGAGGACTCCGAGTTTCACTACAGCATCGCTTTGGCGTCCAACAACAGCGCGGTCTTGAAAGTGGTGGATGTGTTGATGGATTTGTTGCGCGAGACCCGGGAACGCACGTTGCAGGTGGAAGGACGGCAAGAAAAATCGCTTGCCGGTCACCACCGAATTCTTTCCGCTCTGAAACGGGGCGACGCCGCAGCCGCCGAGGCTGCCATGCGCCGGCACCTGCACGAAGTTGAAAGCATAGTACTGAAGAAGTTGTAAAAGAAATGGAGGTTGGAAAATGGGCCAGCTATTTGCGGTTGAAGTCATCTACCGAGGGGTCTTCCAAAAGACCCTGGCCAAGAACATAACGCGCGGCATTGTTTTGGCGGCGCACAACGAGGACAAACTGGGCATTT
>JBEKWX010000474.1:0-2967 GCA_049512675.1 Terriglobales bacterium
TGTACTGCTTGCGTACGAAGGGGCAGCCGTTGTTGTGCCATTCGAGGACCACATACTTTCCGCGATAGTCCGATAGGCGAAAGGTCTTGCCGGTGCTCGCCGTACCTGTGAAATCGGGAGCCGCCGCGCCGACTTTCGCAGCCGAGACCAGCGGCGGTGCTGCGCACAGCACCAGCGCAACGAGCGTTGCGCATAGAAGCATTGGGTATAGAAGCATGGGGAATAGAGTTGAGCGCTTCATAACTGTGTCCTCCTTGAGATGATTTTACTTGGTGGCGCCATTGCCGGAATTGCTTCTCACCGCGCCGGCCTTGCTGATAGGCACATCAATCAAAAAGGCCTGATCGCCGGAAAGCACAAGTACGCCTTTCAGGCGGTCGATCGGTTTGAGCAGTTGATCGGACTTCCTCAGCGTCAACCGGAAGTCAGCCTTTTCTGTTACGAGCTTCTGCGGCGCCGCGTTTTCAATCTGCGATTCAGCCAGCGGAAAGAAAACCGCCTGCGTGATTTGACGTCCAACATTAGCTTTGAGCACAAAGGAATCGTTGGCATCGCTCACGCTGAATTTCCAGTTCCCCGGGGCCGGACGCGGCAGAGACTTACGCGTAGCGGCGAACAGCTCAGCAGCAGGGGTATCCGGCGCAGGCCGCTGCGATTTGATGGGGAGCGTGAGCGAAAGTTCCGTCTTGCCCGGGATGCACATTTCGTGGCTGCAGACCAGCAGCTTTACCTCGGCACCGAGCCGGATTGGCGGCTGCGCCGCCAGGGTGGGCGCAGCGTGCAACGGCACGATTAGCAGCACTCGGTCCTCGTAGCCGTAGTCCACGATGCTACCTGTCTCAAGACGCCGCGGCACAGGCCACTCGATTGACCCAGCGGTAAGACCCGCCGGCAACTGCCAGTCGACGCGGGGCGGCTCGCCCGAGTCGCCCGGATTGACCCAGTAGATGTGCCAGCCCTTCTCGAGTTGAAAGCGCAACCCGAGATCGAGCGTATGTCCCGCGGCGATCCATTGATTGCGGGCGATTAGTTCCAGCGTGCCGTGCGTGATGGGTGTGGCTTCCGCGTGCGCATTTGACGAGCATAAGAGCAGTGCGGCTCCGAATGTGAGAGCGCGGTAAAACCCTGAACTCGGCCTACGCCCTTGCATCTCTGTTTCGATGCACGAACCGTCCCGCGAGGTTTTTCTTATGTGATGGCGTTGGCTGCGAGGGACGAGGACGCCCGCAAAATCCGCAACGCGACGAGTAAGAGCCTCGGCGGTACGATGATGCTTCCGGCGCTGAAGCTCGATCCCTCGCAGGTTGCGGGAAAAAGTGATTGTTGACCTGCCAACGCAAGCAGCTTAAGATGCCACACCAGAAAGAACGCTCCCCGCGACTGGCCCTGCTACCCGGTATAGCCGGCAGTCGATAGCGCGAAGTTTGCAGAATCTGGAATACCGCTTATGACGACTCGAAGACCAGGGGTTGACGTTCCCGTGGCCCCGTTTGCCTCGGCCCTGTTAACACAACAGGAGGTCGGCCCGCGCGCGCGCGTCATCGCCGATCAGATCGCGCAGCTATTGCCGGGCATCGCGGTCGTGGTTTATGTCATCGAGGACCAGCAGAATCCTGCCTGGACTCCCAAAGCGATTGCGGGCGAGATCACGGTGGGTGACGTCAACTCGTTTGATTCCGGCACGCTGGGCACGGTCGCAGCCAACAAGACGTTCATGCAGTTCGAAGGCGGCGACCTGCAGCGCGAAGAGTACGGACATCTTGACATCCGGCGCACGCTGACCAGTCTGGCATATGTTCCCCTGGTGCTTGACGAAGTTCTTTTTGGCGCGATTGAACTGGTGAGCTCGGATCAGCCGATTCCAGAAGGCTTGTTGGAGATGCTGGGCGAGATTCCAGAACTCGCCACCCAAGCCATCGCCACGGCGCTTTCGTACGAGAGTGAGCGCAATACCAGCCTGCAATCCATCAGTCGCGTCACCCAGATGTATGACCTGGAAAAGGTTTTCAACTCGACCCTGGAGATGGATGAACTGCTGGGCACGATTGCCAAGAAGTTCCAGGAGGTGATGAACGTCCAGGCGGTCAATCTATGGATGGTGAACAACGACGCGCTGGAGTTGGTCAGATGCGAGGGATACGACCCGACGGTGCAGTTGGGGATGGTGCAGGGGTTGGGACAAGGCATTGCGGGAGACATCTCTGATAGCGGCGAAGCAGTGCTGGTGGACAACGCCGAGGACGAACGCCTGCAGAAGCGCAACGCCGGGATCGAGGAAGGTAGTGTGTTCTCGATCGTGGCAGTGCCGCTGCTGGAGCACGAGAATCTGGTGGGGGTGGTGGAGGCGGTTAACCGTCTAGACGGACTCCCCTTCGACGACGACGACCAGTTCTTGCTGACTAACATTTGCGAAACCGCCAGCAACGCCTTGCACAACGCCAGTCTTTTGCAGGCGGAACGGAAGGTCGAGATTCTGGAGGCTTTGGTAAGAGTCAGTGGCGAGATCACTTCCACCCTCGACCTGGATCGGGTTTTGGATGCGGTTGTGAATGGGCCCGCTACCGTCATCGCTTATGAGCGAGCCGCCATTGCGCTGGATCAGCGCGGCCGGTTGCGAGTGAAGGCAGTGTCGGGCGTGGCCAAGATCAATCCCGAGGACCCGGATATCGCGCGTCTGCAGGAGCTGCTGGAGTGGACTGCACTGTCGAATGAGCCCATCCTGGTGACCCAGCACGGCGACGAAATCTCGGAGGAACGCGAGGAGACGCGTGCGAAGTTCGAGGCGTATTTCGCCAAGAGCGGCATGCGGGCATTCCACGCACTGCCTTTGGCGGACGACGACGGCCGGGTCGGCGTCCTCTCCTTCGAGAGCAGCGATCCCGATTTCCTGAGCACGGCACACCTGGAAATGATCAAGGTGCTGGCGGGACAGGCGACGGTGGCGCTGCGCAACGCTTCGCTCTACCG
>JBEKWX010000475.1:0-2966 GCA_049512675.1 Terriglobales bacterium
CAGGGCTTCGAGCAGCACGTCTTTGGCGCGCAGGTCGAGATGGTTGGTGGGCTCATCGAGCAGCAGGAAGTTGGCGGGGTGCAGCAGCATTTTGAGCAGCGCGTAGCGATTGCGCTCTCCGCCGGAGAGAACACCGATGCGCTTAAACACATCGTCGCCCGAGAAAAGAAAACAGCCGAGCAGGCTGCGCAGCTGGGTTTGGGTGGAGGCGGGCGAAAGTTCGCCCAGGTCGTCAAGGATGCGAGCCTCCGGATCGAGTTCCTTGTATTGGTCCTGCGCGAAATAGTCAGGTTCGACGTGGTGGCCGAGCTTGTATTCGCCGGCGGTCAGCGGCTCTTGACCGGCCAGCATTTTAATGAGCGTGGACTTCCCTGCCCCGTTGACTCCGACCAGCGCGATGCGCTCCCCGCGCTCAATCATGAAATTCACTTTCTCAAAAACTTTGTGCTCGCCAATCCCGTGCCCGCCGTAACTCTTGGCCACGTCCGCGAACTCGGCGACGATGCGCCCGCTCGGCTTGGGCTGCGGGAAAGAGAAGTGCACGGTCTTCTCCTCTTCCGGAATTTCGATCCGCTCCATTTTTTCGAGCTCTTTAATGCGGCTCTGCACCTGCTTGGCCTTGGTGGCCGTGTAGCGGAAGCGGTTGATAAAGACTTCGAGTTGCTCGATGCGGTCGTGTTGGGTTTTGTAGGCGGATTCGAGCTGCTCCTTGCGCACGGTTTTCGCGGCCAGATACTGGTCGTAGTTGCCGGCGTAGAAGTGCATCTGCTTGTTCCAGATTTCCACGATCCGTTTGACGGTGATGTCGAGGAAGTAGCGGTCGTGCGAAATGAGGACGAAAGCGTAGGGATAGCCGGTCAGGTATTCCTCAAGCCAGTTGCGGGCTTCGAGATCGAGGTGGTTGGTAGGCTCGTCGAGCAGCAGCAAGTTGGGCTTCTGCAGCAGAAGTTTTGCCAGCGCAACGCGCATCTGCCAGCCCCCCGAGAATTCTTCGGTGCGACGAGTCCAGTCGTCGCGGTGGAAGCCAAGACCGGTAAGGACCTGGCCGACCTGGGCTTCGAGCGTGTAGCCGTCGCGGGCGACAAATTCGTGTTCGAGCCTCTGGTAACGGTCAGCGACATTGGAGTATTCGGGGCCCGCATGATCGAGCTCCGACATGCTGCGGGTGAGCGACTCCATTTCTTTTTCGATGGCGTCGAGCTCGGCAAACACAGACATGCACTCAGCGAAAATCGTGCGGCCGGTCAAGGTAAGGCCATCCTGAGGGAGGTATCCGGTAGAAATGCCCTTGGCCCGCGAGATGGCACCGTAGTCGAGCGACTCGCTCCCGGCAAGAATTTTCATGACGGTGGATTTACCGGTGCCGTTAGCTCCGACTAGACCGATGCGGGATTCTGGCGTAATCAGCCAGTCGGCGTTCTCGAATAAAAGCTTGTGGCCGTAGCGCTTGCCGGCGCCGGAGAGTTGGATCATGGGTGTCTCTATTTAATATAGCGGACGGGAGCTGGCGGCAGCTGTCGCTGGTCAGATCTCAGCGAGCCGCAGCCATCCGCGCTATACCGAGATGCTCCAGGGCCCGATTGATCACGGTCTGGAGTTCGTGGGCGTATTTGACTTCGCGGCCCTTGGCCAGGATAACGCGCGCTTTTTCCGCATCGAACCAGGTGGGATTGCGGAAGTCTTCCTCGGGACGGCGAGTTTGGCGGACGTCCATCAGAAAAGCCTTGACGACGTATTCCTGCACGCCACCCGGCTGCCAGAAGACGCCCTTGGAGTGAATGTAGATATCGAAATGGCGGGGCTCGATGATGCCGCTTGCGCCCGCTTCTTCTTTGGCTTCGCGTTCCGCGGCCTGGCTGTGCGACAGGCGCGGTTCGGGGGCTCCCTTGGGAAACGTCCACTTGCCGCCGCCGTTGGTATTCACCAATAGAAACTCGGCATGCGAATTCACCCGCCGGTAACAGACGGCAGCGACCTGCAAAGGCAAAGCAAAGCGAGAGACGCGAAGCGAGCTCATCTTTTCGTAGTTTACTGTAAAGATATTTCAGGAATGTTAAATGCAGCGAAAGTGGTGCATACCTTTGGTAACGGGCCTGTGGTATAGCGGGCGGCTCAAAGGCTAATTGTGAGTGGCGGGAGCTTTAGTGTTGGGCTGTTTCTTAGACTGGGCGATCATGACGTCGGTCTCCTTCAGCAGCGTTTGTTTGACCGTGTCCGTGTACTTGATCAGGATCGGCATCATATTTTGCATCGACTCTGCCGTGACGGAGGGCAACTCGCGCAACAGCTTTTCACCGGTAGGCGAGGAATAAAACGCCACGAGATTGTCGATGTCTCCCTTGGTGAAGTGCTTTTGATATGCCGGAACCATGGCCTGCGTCATTTCATCCCAGGGCATATTGTCGAACAACTCGTCCATTCTAGCGGTCATCTTCGATTCGTAGTCGGCGGGCAGTTCATCTTTGTGTTTCAAATATTGCTCGTGCGTAAACTGGTGCATACTTTGCGTCATCGTCGCCATCAACTTTTTCATCATGTCGTGAGACTTGACGATTTGAAAATATTTTTCGACATCCGCCTTCGTAGCGGGAGAATCGGCGGCGTTTGTCTGAGCAATACAAGTCCAGCTAAACACGATGACCAGACCAACAACAAAAAGTAAGCGCTTCATAACGACCCTCCAGAAATTCCGTTAAGTATAGCGTTTCGGAGCCCGGCAATCCAGCGATTGACTAAGAGCTGAGAGCTGACACCTAAGCGCTGCTTCCAAAGCTCAAGCCGCTCAGGGCAGCCACTTTCTCGAGATCTATCCCCCGGCTGGCAATCATCACTCGAAAATTCTCCCCCATGCCTTCGGGCGTGACCAGATGTTTTAGCTGGAGGGCCACTTTCGCTCTTTCTTGCGGGACGCGGCAATCTTCGAAGGCGTCGGCAAACTGATTTTTCTCCCCAATGCCCATCAGGAA
>JBEKWX010000476.1:0-2952 GCA_049512675.1 Terriglobales bacterium
GCCTGCGCATGGTCGGTATGCGCGCCTCCGGCGGGCTCCGGGATGATGCCGTCAATGCAGCCCAGTTCGCGTAAATCTTCCGCGGTGATCTTCATCGCCTCCGCCGCCAGATCTTTCTTGCTGGCATCGCGCCACATAATCGACGCGCACCCCTCCGGAGAAATCACCGAATAAACAGAATTTTCCAGCATCAGCACGCGGTCGGCCACGGCAATCGCCAGCGCCCCGCCGCTGCCGCCTACGCCAATCACGGTGGCCACGATCGGCACGTCCAGCCGCGCCATCTCCAGCAGGTTGCGGGCAATGGCTTCTCCCTGACCACGCTCTTCGGCGTGCAGTCCGGGATAGGCGCCGTCGGTATCCACAAACGTAAAAATCGGACGCTTGAATTTCTCCGCAATCTTCATCACCCGCAGCGCTTTCCGATATCCTTCCGGGTGCGGCATGCCAAAGTTGCGATACACGCGCTGTTTCGCGTCGCGCGCTTTCTGCTGGCCCACAACGATCACTTCCGCGCCGTGAAAGCGAGCCATCCCGCAAACAATCGCCGGATCGTCGCGGAAGCCGCGATCCCCGTGAATTTCGCTCCAGTCGGTGAAAATGCGCTCGATATAATCCAGCGTGTAGGGACGCTGCGGATGGCGCGCCAGTTCCGTGCGCTCCCACGCGTTCAGCTGCGAAGAAATCTCGCGCCGAAGGTCGTTCACACGCTCGTGCAATTGCTGCACTTGGCGGAGCGTTTCCGCGTTCTGCCCCTCCAGCGACTGCAGCCGCGTGATCTGCTCCTCGATTTTTTCCAGTTCTTTTTTCGCCTTCAATCCAGAATCCATTTTGATGACGTTCTCATTGTGCCGGCTATGATGAGCTTCCACAATCGAGAGCATGAAATCCGCACCCGCGAGGGCGGGGTTCTCCGCGCCGTTATTCGCGCCAGAACCTGACTTCCCTGCCCGCTTTATTTTCGCTCGTCTCATCGGCAAGCTTGCCCGTGGAGAGCCGCGCGTCCCCGCCCGGCCGCGATGCCGCGGGACGGGCGAGACGCCCGTCGCTCCACCATGTTACTCATCAACTGATGACGCGCACGCTGCCGCGCCCGCACAGCTCTTCCACACGGCCCAGGAAACTACGGTCCGGCATCACATTATAGCCTTCGGCTTCCATCACCACCATGAAATCGCCTTCCCGCTCCACGTCGAAGAGCACCTTCGCTTCGCCCTTGCGCTCACTAAACAACGCGTGGAGCGCATCGACCGTGCTGCCGGTCGCGCTCCCTAGAGGAATCCGTATACGGAGCGCCTTCGGCACCGGCACCCGAGCTTCGTCCAGCGGAATGATGTCATTAGCCGTGATTTTCGGATTCGCGCCTTCTTCAATGCGCACGCCACCGCGAATCAGCACCGGAACCTCAAGCTTCACCTTATCCGCGAGTTTCTTGTAGGCCTCGGGAAAGATCAGCAGTTCTACTTTCCCCGACATGTCTTCAAGCGCCGCTTGCGCCCACAGTTCGCCTCGTCGTGACTTTGCCACCCGTAGCCCCGAAATCAAACCCGCTGTCGTGATGTTCTCATCCTTGCCGGTCGACTTTTTCATGCTGGCAATATCTTCGGTTGAGAGCGCGTTCAGGTCAGCCAGCTTTTCCTTATACTTTTCCATCGGATGCCCGGTAATAAAAAACCCAAGGATTTCTTTCTCCGCTCCGAGGCGCGTCTGTTCATCCCAGTCCGGCACGTTGGGAAGCGCGTCGTTCGCTGCCTGCGCCGTGTCATCCGCAAACACGCCAAAGAGCCCGTGCTGACCCGACTCCGCGTCGCGCTGCGCTTTCTGTGCCTGCTCGATCGCCGAATCAAGCGCCTGCATGAGCTGCGCCCGGCGCCCGAAACCATCCATGGCTCCGCTCTTGATCAGCGACTCCAGCACGCGCTTGTTCAGGAGGCGCAGGTCCACTTCTTCGCAGAATTCGTAAAACGACAGGAAATTCCGACCAAGCTTCTTCCGCCCCGCGACAATCGACTCAATCGCATTTCCGCCAACGTTCTTAACCGCGGCCAGCCCAAACCGGATCGCCTGCCCGTGCGGCGTAAAATTCGCATCGCTGACGTTGATATCCGGAGGCTCGACCGCAATTCCCATTTCGCGGCATTCGTTGATGTACTTCACCACACTATCTGTGTCGCCCGTGATTGAAGTCAGCAGCGCCGCCATGAAGTCGACCGGATGGTGCGTCTTCAAGTAAGCCGTGTGATAAGCCAGCAGCGCATACGCCGCCGAGTGTGACTTATTAAACCCGTATTCGGCAAATTGCGCCATCAGACCGAAAATCTTCTCGATCTTTTTTGGCGGAAACCCGCGCTGCGTCGCTCCCTGCACAAAGCGCTCGCGCTGCGCCGCCATTTCCTCGGGCTTTTTCTTTCCCATCGCGCGGCGCAGCAGATCGGCTTCTCCTAGGGAGTAGCCCGCGAGTTTGTTGGCCGCTTGCATTACCTGTTCCTGATAGACGAAGACGCCGAGCGTTTCCTGCAGGATCTCTTTCAATTCGGGCAATTCATATTCGATTTTGCGGCGCCCATGTTTGCGCTCGATGAAATCGTCAATCATGGCCATCGGGCCGGGACGATAGAGCGCATTGAGCGCTGTCAGGTGCTCGATCGAGTTTGGCTGGTAACGCCGCAGCACATCGCGCATGCCATGTGACTCAAACTGAAACACGCCAGATGTTAATCCGCGATGGAACACTTTCTGATATGTTTCCTCGTCCTCCAGCGGGATGTCATCCAGCTTCAGACTCGTCCCCTTCTGCGCGATCAGCTTCAACGTGTCGTCGAGAATGGTGAGCGTAGTCAGCCCGAGAAAATCCATTTTCAGCAGGCCCATCTTTTCGATGGCCACCATGTCGAAGGCGGTAACGATTTCGTCGTTCTTTGTTTTATGCAGCGGCACCAGTTCAATCAACGG
>JBEKWX010000477.1:0-2941 GCA_049512675.1 Terriglobales bacterium
CTCAATCCGGCGAAAAAGAGCAGCTGCTCATTGCTGTCGGGGCTGATGAACTTCAGGTTGAACGAGGCCTGCGACACCAGGATCGCGAGCAGCAGAAAAGCGCCGATCGCCAGCGCGATCACCGCCTTCCGGCGGCCGGAGGTCTTGGGTTCGTCGCGAATTGGATTTGGTGCGGCCAAGGATTGATGACATTATAGGGCGTTGTTGGTCGTTAGTCGTTAGTCGTTCGCTATTCGCCAGAACAAGCCGCGAAAAGCGAACGACGATCAGCGAATAGCGAACGACGAACGACTAACGACTAACGACGCCGCGCCTCCAGCGCACCCCGCAGCGCGTCGTACGCAGGCTTGGCCCGGTAGTTGCGATCAAAGGGCAGTGCCGCGCCTTGCGTCTTTTTCGAGTGCGATCCGATCCAGGAATACTTGTCTGTGAAACCCCAGGTCTGGATCGCCGTGCACCCGGGATGAGACACGCAAGCGGTGGCAATCTGGCGATAGATATCCGCCTGCCTTTGCAGATCCTCGGCGTGAGCGTTGCCTTCGGCATCGACCGGCAGAGCGACGTCCATCTCGGTGATTTGGACCTGCACCCCTAGGGCGGTGAAGCGGTTGATATTGGCGGCAATGGACGCGACATCGGCGTGGAGGTTCGCGATGTGCATCTGGAATCCCACGCCATCGATGGGGACGCCGCGCTGCCTGAAATCGCGGACCATGGCATAGATCGCGTCTGACTTCGGATTCACGGCCTCTGCCTCGGCCTCGTTGTAATAGAGCAGAGCTTGGGGATCGGCTTCGTGCGCCCAGCGGAAGCAGCGCTCAATATACGAGCTGCCGTTTCCTGCCAGGCCGATTCCGGGCTGGTCTCGCCAGATCGTGCTGCGCAGTTCTCCCGGGTGCAACTCGTCGTAGGCCTCATTGACTACGTCCCACGCGAATATCTTGCCCCGGTAATGTCCGACCACGGTCTTAATGTGCTTCTCAAGAATTTCAGCGAGCTCTCCGGAACTGTATTTTCCTTCCGTCAGCCATGTTGGATTCTGCCGGTGCCAGACGAGCGTGTGACCGCGAATCTTCATTCCGTGCCGGGTTGCGAACTCCACGATCTGGTCGGCTTGAGAAAAATCGAACGACTGCCGGTCCGGATGCACCACCTCCCACTTGAGCGCGTCCTCCGGTTCGACCATATTGAATTCACGCGCCAGGGTAGACGCGTATGCCGCTTCGGAAAGTGCCCAAGGCCTCACCGCCGTGCCGATCATGAACCCGGAAGGCCACGCCGCCTCACGCAGGGACTGCTCTGGAAGGGCAGCGCCAAATCCCATGCAAAAAGCCGCCTCCGCCAAAACCAAAACCAACGCTCGCCACTCCATGTTGTCCCTCACGCCGTTCACTTTGCCTCAGGAAGGAACTTCTGCAAAGGACATTGCTCACACTGCGGTTGTGACCTTAGGCAGTAAGTTTTTCCAACTCCGACGATCAGCCCATGCATTTCATTGAACACCTGGACGCGCGCAGAGCGCTCGGCTGTGCTCATGCGCGAAGGACGATGACACGAGCCGCGCGGCCCCACCGCAGGCTTCGCCGAAGCGGACTCGGCGGAACCAGACTTGGCGGAACCAGACTCGGTTGAACCGGACTCGGCTTCAATTTCTGGGGTTCCCTCCGCCGCCAGTGCCTGCTCGAACAGTTGTCGAATTTCGTCGTAGCCGGCCGCGCCGGAGACAATCTGGTGCCGTTCGAGAATGCGCCTGGTGTAAGCGTCCACGACAAAGGCCGGGTGATTGCCGGCATACAAGAGGATCGAGTCCGCGGTCTCCGGCCCCACACCATTGAGCGTGAGCAGTTCGTCGCGGAGTTCGGCCGTTGGCTGCGCGAACATCCGCGCGAGCGACCCGCCGTAACGCTTGTCGAGAAAGCTCACAAACGTTTTCAGCCGCTGCGCTTTCTGCCGGAAGTAACCCGAGGGGCGAATCAACTGCTCAAGTTCAGGCTGAGGCGTGCGGCGGATACCGCGGAGGGTCAGAAGCCGCGCTTTCCGAAGGTTGGCGAGCGCCTTCTCCACGTTCGCCCAGGCAGTGTTCTGGGCTAAGTATGCCCCAACAATTACCTCGAAACGCGACTGTGCCGGCCACCAGTGCTGACGTCCCCAGGCGGAAGACAACGTGTGGTAGTAAGCGCGGATCGCGTCGTGTTTGGTTTCGCTCATGGGGTGCGCAGGTTGGAGTAAGGGGCGTCCTTATTCTAGCTGCGAGCCCGAAACCTTAACCACGGGGGGCACGGGGATGCACAGGGAATTCATTTCAACCAACCACCAAAATGAACAGGTTTTCCCTGTAAAGTCCTGTGCTCCTTGTGGTGACACCGGTATCCGCGCACCGAAGAACATGGCCTGCCGCGCGGATTTTCCCAATACGAGGGACTTTCTGGCACAAATGCGGCCAATAGCGGGCACAAACCGTACGTGCCGCGAAGTACAGGTACCTAAGTTACTTTTTCGGAATTCCCATTGGGTTGACAATTTGTGTCAGTGCGAAAGCATCCTCGCTGATCCCCCCGGAAATCAGCGGCTTCGCACTGACTCGGACTCGGTGGGAATACAGGAGAGATATGTCTCAGCGGCTGGGTGACCTGCTCGTCAAAGAAAAGGTCATAACCCCAGAGCAGTTGGAGGAAGCGACCAAACTCCAGAAGGAGTCGCACTCCCGGCTCGCCTCGGCGCTGGTGAAGCTGGGCTTCCTCTCGGATGAGGATGTCACGAACTTTCTCTCGCGCCAGTACGGCGTGCCTGCCATTAATCTTTCGTATTTTGAAATCGACCCCGCCGTCGTCAAGCTGATTCCCTTCGAAACCGCGAAACGCTATCAGATTTTGCCGCTCAGCCGGGTCGGCGCTTCGCTCACCATCGCCATGGTCGACCCCACCAACGTCTTTGCCATGGA
>JBEKWX010000478.1:0-2936 GCA_049512675.1 Terriglobales bacterium
CCTAAAGGCGCATTCATAGCACGGCTCCTACGGTATGCCTAAAGGCATACCCTGATACGAATCGTACCATCTCGGCGATGGGATCGACGAGAACACTACGTGGAGTGGTCGTCGTTAGGTGAAGGATTCAGGGTAGTGTCGGCAAAAGGCATTAACCACAGGGTGCACAGGGGTACACGGAGGCACACGGGGGACTCCGGGGACTTATTCAGAACTTCCCTAGATCGAGTCGCTTCTCTTACTGCTTGTAGGGGCTGACCCCGAGCTTCTTCACTTGCTCGGTGAAATCCCGCACCACCTGCCCAAATCTTGGGCCTTCGGCTGCGGAAACCCATTCCAATTTAAAGCGCTCTTCCTCGATGCCGAAATCGGCGAGCATGAGTTTGATGGCGTCGGCGCGTTTTTCGGTTTTGTAATTGCCTTCCTGGTAGTGACAATCTCCCAGATGGCAGCCGCAGATGAGGACGCCGTCCGCGCCCTTGGTGAAGGCGTCAATCACCAGGTTGGGGTGCACCATTCCCGAGCACATCACGCGGACGATGCGGATGCTGGGCGGGTATTGGGTCCGGGAAACGCCTGCCAGGTCTGCACCGGCGTAGGAGCACCAGTTGCAGCACAGGGCGATGATCAGGGGCTCAAAGTTATCTTCCATTACGATGCTCCATTACGACACTCCCAAGGCAGCGTGGATCTGGGCCTCGATTTCGGCGAGGGTAAATCCGTAGACGAAAATGCCATTCTTTGGACACGTGGCCTGGCAGCAGCCACAGCCCTTACAGCTGGAGTCGTTGGTCTCGACGACTTTCT
Organism: Terriglobales bacterium; assembly: GCA_049512675.1. Lineage (GTDB taxonomy): Bacteria > Acidobacteriota > Terriglobia > Terriglobales > Acidobacteriaceae > Acidiflorens. Next base: position 808 of record JBEKWX010000478.1, read on the forward strand.
TGATCCCGCCCTGCCACATGTACTCGACCATGGAGATGGCTTTGTAGGGGCAGGTGTCCACGCAGTAGGCGCAACCGTCGCAGCTCGCGTCGACGACGTGCGATATGTTGCCTTCCAGCTCGATGCGGTCCCGGCTGAGGATGGTGGATGCTCTGGCGGCGGCGGCCTGAGCCTGGAGAATGGTTTCCTCGATGTTCTTGGGAGAATGCGCCAGCCCGCACAGGAAAGCGCCGTCGGTCATGAAGTCGACCGGACGCAGCTTCATGTGAGCCTCGAGGAAAAAGCCTTCGCTATTTAGTGGAACCTTGATCAGCTGCGCGAGCTCGTGATTGCTCTCGTGCGGCTGAATGCCCGCCGACAACACCACCGCATCGGCAGCGATGCTAAAGGGCATACCGAGCGTCTGGTCGTAGACGGAAACCTGGAGTCCCTTGCCATTCGACGTTACTTCAGGTTTGCGATTTTCCTCATAGCGGACGAATGCGACGCCGAGCTGCCGCGCCCGGGTGTAGTACTCTTCCTTGAAACCATAGGTGCGGATGTCGCGGTAGAGCACATAAACATGCGTTTGCGGCGAGATCTCTTTGATCTTCAGCGCATTCTTGATTGCCTCGGCGCAGCACACGCGCGAACAGTACGGCCGTTCTTTGTCGCGTGAACCGACGCATTGGATCATCACAACTGTCTTTTGCTTGCCGTTCGGTTTCAGGAAGCCATCGTCAGTCACCAGACGTTCTTCGAGTTCCCGCTGGGTTATTACCCTCTTGTCTTGTCCATACAGGTACTCGGTGGGCTGGTGCTCGCGCGCTCCGGTTGCAACGATGATCGTGCCATGCTTGACCGTGGTGGTCTGGCTGTCGAGGGCTATGGTAGTGCTAAAGTCGCCAATTGAGCCATCGATCTTCTCGAGCTTGGCCCCGGTATAGACACAGATTCTGTCGTTGCGGCTGATCTCCAGCCGCAGCCGATTCAGCTCGGCTTGCGGTTGCTCCCCGCCCAGCAGGTAATGGAGGTTCTTCAGGTTCCCGCCGAGTTCTTTCTCCTTCTCGACCAGGTGAACGTTGAATCCCTGATGTGCGAGGGAAAGCGCGGCCGTCATGCCCGCGAGCCCGCCACCAATGACCAAGCCCGACTTGTTGACTGGGATCGACCTCTGGGCGAGCGGCTCGAGCAGCCGTGCCTTGGCCACCGCCATCCTCACCAAGTCCTTGGATTTCTCGGTTGCCCGCTCCGGCTCCTGCATGTGGACCCAGGAACACTGGTCACGGATGTTCGCCATCTCAAAGAGATAAGCGTTGAGTCCCGCCTCGCGCATGGTGTTCCGGAAGAGGGGCTCGTGGGTACGGGGCGTACAGGAGGCAACGATCACGCGGTTCAGATGGTGTTCGTTGATGGTTGCCTTGATCGCTTCCTGGGTGTCATTGGAGCAGGTGTAGAGATTGGCCCCGGCATATACCACATTGGGCAGCGTCTTTGCATACTCCATCACCGAGGGGACATTAACCACGCCGGCGATGTTGGTTCCGCAGTGACACACAAAGACGCCGATGCGCGGGTCCTCTCCGGTCACATCTCTCTCCGGGGGATACACCTTGGGTGTCATCTGCGTACCCCGGGCGTCCTTCAGGAGCGACAGCACCTGCCCGGCTGCTGCCGATGCCTGCATGACGGTTTCCGGGATGTCCTTGGGCTCGGCAAACGGGCCTGCCACAAAGATCGCGTCCCGCGAAGTTTCCGCGGGCCTGAACACCGAGGTGTGGCAGAAATCGTGGGGATTGAGGGCGATGCCGAATTTTTCCGCGAACGCCTTCACCTCTTTCGGAGGCTGCATGCCCACAGACAGCACGACCAGGTCATACTCCCGCGAGACCGTCTTGTCGTTCTCGCCCAGATATTTGATGATGAGGTTCTTGGTTTCGGGTACTTCCTCGATCTTAGGCACGCGGCAACGGATATATTCGACGCCCTGTTCCCGGGCGCGGTTGTAATACTGCTCAAATCCTTTGCTGAAGGCACGCAGGTCCATGAAGAAGATGTCGCACTGGAGATTCTCCCCAAGGTGCTCCTTGGCCATGAGCGCTTCTTTGGTGGCGTACATACAGCAGACGGAGGAGCAGTAATCCCTCTCC
>JBEKWX010000479.1:0-2934 GCA_049512675.1 Terriglobales bacterium
CGAGTCCCAGCCGGTCAAGAATCGCACACGCTGAAGTCGCAAGTTCCTGTGACTCTGTGCGAACCACGATCAGCGAACGCCCTTCTTTGAGTACTTCGCGAAAGAACGCGACGTCCTCAGAGGAGGTATCAGCCGCTGTCGCTTTCGGCGCGTCCGGGTCGTGTTTTGCCGCCGAGGCGGCGGCCACACCCGCGCCCGCAAGCCCAAGCAGTGCGGCGGCGCCGAGCCCTAGCGCGAATATCGTCCCGATCCCGGGAAGAACCAGCGTTGAAACCACTCCGCTTGTCATCCCCGCGGCTCCCCCCAGCGAAGCTAACCACAAATGCGTTTTTCGCGCTGGCGCTGGCTCATCTTCGGACCGAGTCAGGAAAACGATGGATTCTTCCGGCACGCCCCGCTGCCGTAACTCCTTGACCGCCTTCTCCGCGTGATCACGCGAAGTAAAAACTCCGATAGCAGTTTCCATATAAGTACCCCCCGGTAACCGCGTAGGCGGGGGAGAATAGCACACTAGCCCCATTGGAACCAAGCATAAACTTGACTTTCCTTTTGACCGATACCGGAGGACGCTCCGCTTCTTTCTTTCTCCAGCCTTCCCGTGCATTCTTTGAGATGCGGATATGCCAACGGTGTGAAAGCGCTGGACAGCGTTTCGCTCACCATCCGCACGGGATGTACGGGCTGCTGGGCGACCTCTGCACCAAGATGGCCATCATTCAAATCGCGAATAGCAAGTCCACCTACACTTTCACAACGGCGGAACTGCCGGATGAAGCAGGGGTAGATCCCTTCCTACTGCTGATCGACCGCATTCCCGACGACAACACGAAGAAAGTTACACTGGCGAGTGCGTCTGCTGCGTCAACGAATCAAGTTCATGGCCAGTGAACCTATACTATTTGCGGCGTTTTGCGGCGAAATCAGAATTCTGCGGTGAAGTTGCGAACAATTTACTGCCATTTCTAAGATTCCAAATCAGCCCATTCGAATGTGATCGCCCCCGAAGTTGTTCTGCGCGTATGTGCCGGGGTTATGGAACTAATCCATAAGTAGTAGTCTCCCGACGCTAGCATTTTTGACTTAAGCCACGTGGGTACTTGTAATGAAATCAGGGACAGGTAAAGTTCTGTCAACGCCGAGAGCTGACCCTCCCCAGCGTGAGGCGTAACAAAAACTCAGGAGGATCCAAGAAATGAAAAAGCTCGGATTGTTATTGCTTCCGATACTGGCGATCACGCTGATGCTGGCGGGGAATGCTTTCGCACAAGACAACAGCGTATTTTTCACCACCTATTACTCCAACGCAAACTATCCTGGTGCGCCGGATGCAACCGTGCGTATCGTCAACGACGGCAACACAGACGGCAACCTGTACGCGGACATCTACGTGCTCGATGACAGCCAGGAACTGCAGTCTTGCTGCGGCTGCCTCGTATCCAAGGATGGTCTGCTCTCGGAATCCGTGAATACAGAACTCGCGAGTATTGACGTCGTCCTGACCAACAAAGTGGACCACCGTGGCGTCATCAAGATCATTTCGGATGCCAATGTTAACGGTTGGGACAATTACAGTGGTGCTGCCGTCAAGCCAACGCCTGGACTACGGGTATCGGCTACGCACATTCAGTCGCTGAAGTACGAGTATTTTGGCGAAAGTGACCCCGGTGGTCGTTTCGACTGGGCCGTTACCGAAACCAATGCAAACGACGCGAACCTCGGCACGGTCGAAAAATCGCTGTTGCCGGAAGAGTGTGGTTTTATAGTAGGCACCGAGGACGAAGCCGGCCTGGGCAGCGGCTTCGGAATCTGCATTTGTACGCAGGAAGACTGGGACTTTTAGTCGAAAGGAACGGCTTCCGACTTGTAGGGCGGTGAGGCGGGGCTGACATAGCCTGGGTAAGTTGCAGCACGTCCTCCTAGAACGGCTGGGAAAAACTCCCAGCCGTTTTCTTTTTCACTTCCAGGGTTACCCGACGCACGCACCGCTCACAGCCGGGCTGTGGTTCTGGCGGAGAGGGTGGGATTTGAACCCACGATACCCGTTAAGGTATGTCCGCTTTCGAGGCGGATCGTTTCAACCACTCACGCACCTCTCCGGAAAACAGTTGTCAGTGGCCAGTTGTCAGCGGCCAGCAAAAGCTTTTGACAAATGTTGTCGCCAACGACTAACGACCAACGACAATCAGCTAGCGACGCTTACGAAAGAACTCCTGCACCATCTCCGCCGAACGTCCGGCCAGTACCCCGGCCCGGATCTCCATCTGATGATTCAGACTGGGGTGATTCACCACCTGCAGAATCGAATGGACGGCGCCTGCCTTGGGGTCATCGGCACCGTACACCAAACGACGGACACGGGCGTGAACTGCCGCTCCCGCGCACATGGCGCACGGCTCAATTGTAGCAAACAGTTCGCAGTCACCGAGCCGGTGGTTACCGAGGTTTCGTCCTGCCTCGCGCAGCGCTACGATCTCAGCATGAGCGGTGGGATCGCAGTCGGCGAGATTACGATTCCATCCTTGTCCAACCACTCGCCCGGCGCACACCACGACGGCTCCCACCGGCACTTCGCCCGCCTCCAGGGCGCGCTGGGCGCAGCGCAGGGCTTCCTCCATCCAAAGCTCGTCGGAGGCAAACTTGCCGGAAGAAAATTCGTCAGAAGAAGGATCGTCGGAGGAGAGCAGTTGTCGTCACCAATGGCGGGTTGCCAGAAAGCTAGTCCCAGTTTGCAGTCCAGTTCTCGCTTCCAGTTCTCAGATGAGAGTCGTGGGGCCTGCCGCCTGACCAGTCCATTCCTCTGCGACTGATCTCGTACCCGTCTGTGTCCCGTCAGTGTTATCCTAGCAGGGATATGGAAATCCCCGACATCTTCCGAAAAGTGTTTTTGCTGGACTTGATCAAGGGACTGGGCGTGACGTTCCGCTATCAGGATCC
>JBEKWX010000480.1:0-2931 GCA_049512675.1 Terriglobales bacterium
GTCATCCATCTTAAGAATGGACGCGTTATCTGGGCCGACCAGGTCCGCGAAACCAAAGACCGCGTCGAGTATGACCTCGGCGAAGACACCTACGCCATCCCGAAATCCTCGGTCGAGCGCATCGAGGCGGGAGGCATTGCTCCCGTGCACGCCGGTTCGGGAGCATCCGCCGGAGTATCCACCAACGCCCCGGACATCACCCCACCCGCGCCTACATTCCACCACGAAGCCGACGTAGCCGAGAAAGTCATTCGCGACGGCAAAGTCGATACCGATGCACTCGCGAGCCTCGGACAACCATCCAATCCCGAACTCGCTGCCACTGCCTACTTCCTCGCCGGCAAGCACGAATCCGATCACGGCAACTTCCCGCAGGCCAGGCGTTATTACGAGTCCGCGCTTCGCTTCCAGCCGGACAACTCCACCTTGCTGATCTACTACGCCGCCACCCTGATGCGCACCGGCCATGCCGAGGAAGCTCTCGCCTACGCGCAACACGCCGCTAGCATCGCTCCCGACTCACCCGACGCCATTGCCATGTTGGGGTTCGTTCAATTCGCCAGCGACCATACGCCCGATGCCATTCGCTCCTGGAAGAAGTCGCTGGCCCTGCGTCCCGATGCGACCGTCAGCCAGTACCTGGCTCGCGCCGAGCGCGAATCGACCGCCGAATCGGATTTCTTGCAGCGCGAAAGCAGCCACTTCAACCTCCACTTCGAAGGCAAGGACACCTCCGAGACCTTCCGCCGCGACCTGCTCGCCACCCTCGACTCCGAGTATGACGACTTGGTGCGCGATCTCGGCTACTCGCCCCGCAACAACATCGTTGTCACCCTCTACACGCAGCAGGCCTTCTTCGACGTTACCCGTGCGCCTACCTGGAGCGGCGCCATCAACGACGGCAAGCTGCGCATCCCGATCAGCGGCGTCCCCAGCGTCACGCCCGAGCTGGCCCGCGTTCTCAAGCATGAACTGACGCACTCTTTCGTCTCGCAGATGTCCGGCAACCGCTGCCCCACCTGGCTGAACGAAGGCATCGCCCAGATCGAAGAGGGTAAGTCGTCCGCTTCCAACGGACGCCAATTGGCTCAGCTCTTCGCCTCCGGAAATGAGATTCCCTTCAATGTGCTCGAAGGCAGTTTCATGAGCTTCTCCGCTCCCGAAGCCACCGTCGCCTACGCCGAATCGTTAGCCGCCACCGAATACATTCGGGACGCCTACGGCATGAGCGAAATCGCGCGCATCCTGGAACGCCTCTCCCAGGGCAGCTCCACCGAAGCCGCCCTGCGCGCCACTGTTCACTCCGATTACCGTCAACTCCGCGACGAAATGACGAGCACGCTAAAAGGAAGATACGGCGAATAAGTAAGTGTGGCGCGGACACTCCTGTCCGCGTGCCGCAATCTCCCAGCAACCCAACCCTAACGAGGGGAAGAACGACGGCAAACAGCCAAAACCGGGACAGAGAACACTCTGTCCAGGCTTTTTCCAGTTAATCGGCAGGCTAGCACTTCCTGATCATTGCCCCGACCCAAGCTTTGTGCTAATTTCGCCCCTCATGAAAGCGCTCCTTTCAAAACTGGGGTTCGGCTCAAAGACGGCGGGAGTTTCCGAAATCGTCCAGGCGGAAACCCCTGCGCTCCGGAGCGCTAACCTCGCGGTCGCCTATTTTTCCTCGCGCGCCGGAGGCGATCTTCACGATTTCCTGCGGGTCGGGCCGCATCGCTTCCTTTTCGGATTGCTCGACGTTGCCGGCAAGCGCGCGACCAGCGGCCCCGTGCTGCAAGCCGCGCAGGCTTGTTTCCGCTCGTCGGGCGAGCAACTCTTTGCGACTACCGAACTGAACGAATCGGACGCGATGATCGAACTGTCGCGCCGTCTGAATCTCGAGATTATGCGCGCGGCCGGAGGGGTGCGCAGTTGCCCTGCCTTCGCCGGCTGCTACAACGAGGAACTGGGCACGGTTTGCTACGTGAATGCCGGCCACACTCCCGGCCTGCTGCGGCATGACGCAAGCGTCATAGAACTCCCCGCCACCGGCCTGCCGCTCGGGCTGTTTTCGTTGGCCCCGACCGACGCCCGCACAGTCGGCCTGGGACCTAATGGTTTGCTGGCGGTGGTCTCCCGCGGAGTGGTGGAGGCCGAGTCGAAGAACGCCGAATTTGGTCTGGAGGGGGTAAAGAGCGTGATGCAGGCGGGACCTTCTTCGGCCAGAGATCTTTCCCGGAACATCCTCCAAGGCGTGCAGGACTTCATGCACATGGCTCCGAAGCACAACGACGTGACCGCACTGACGCTCACGCGAGCCGCATAGCCATGCGACCCATTCAATTGGCCTCCATGCCGCTTGCGGCGTAAAATAGAAAAACAAATTCCTCGGGTGCTGCCCAGGTTTCAAGAGAACGTTTCAAGAGAACGTTTCGAGAGAGCCCTAATGAAGAAGACCAGACTTCCCTTTCTGTTGGCGGTTGGGTTCGCGGTGTTGCTCCCCTCCCTTTCGCCGGCCGATACCGTGGTCGAAGAGATTGTCGCCCGGGTAAACAACGAAATCATCACGCGTTCGGAATACATCCACAGCCGCGATCAGCTCAAGCAAGAAGTTCAGCAGCAGGACCCGGTCAACGCCGACCGCATTTTCGCCGAAAAGCAACGCGACGTTCTGCGCGATCTGATTGACCAGCAACTCCTGCTGCAAAAAGGCAAGGATCTCGGCATCACCGGCGACACTGAGCTCATCAAGCGCCTCGATGAAATGCGCAAGCAGATGAACCTCGAAACCATGGAAGACCTGGAGAAGGCGGCAGAGGCGCAGGGAGCTTCGTATGAGGACTTCAAGCAGACCATGCGCAACCAGATCATCACGCAGCGGGTGATTGGGCAGGAAGTGGGCTCGAAACTGGCCATGAACAAGGACGACGAGAAGAAGTTCTA
>JBEKWX010000481.1:0-3786 GCA_049512675.1 Terriglobales bacterium
GCCGCGGATATGCTGCTGGTGAGCAACGACGTGGGCTCGACGATCAGCGCGGGCAAGGACTTGTACCGCCAACGGGGCTGCCTCGGCTGCCATCGCTATGAAGGCTACGACAAAGAACCGGAGGAGTTGAACTCGGTCAGCCAGGAGATCAAGCAACTGGAGGGGGAAAAGATACAGAACATCAAGCAGGCGGCTTACTTGATGAAGCAGGCCGATGCCGCAGAAACGAACGAAGAAGCGGTACGGTTGAACGACAAAGCCGTGGCACTGAAGGTGGCCAACAGCAAGGCTGACGCCCGCATCGCGCAACTGGAGCGGCAGACGAAAAGCCTGTTGCAGGACGTCAAGAAGGTGGGGCCCAATCTGAAGGACGTCCGGCTCAAGCTCAACAAGAACTGGATTCCTGTCTGGCTGAAGAAGCCGACCGACTTCCGGCCCACCACACGGATGCCGAACTTCCGGCTCAATGACGGCCAGATCAAAGCCATCTCGGCCTATCTGTGGCAGTCGGCGCTGACCGACCCACAGCCCCATCACAAACCGGGCGACGCCGCGCACGGCAAGGAACTGTTTGAGACGCGCGGCTGTCTGGCCTGCCATTCCATCGGCGAAGGCGATCAGATGCAGGGCGGAACGTTTGCCGCCAATCTTACCCGGGTAGGGGAGAAGGCCAACTACGACTATCTGGTGCGCTGGGTGCATAACGCGCGCGAGCGCACTCGTCCTTATTGTCCATACGAAAAGAAAGACATTGGCCCCGAAGATTATGCGAAGAAGGGGCTGCCTTTTGTCTTTGACCTGCAACACAGCAAATGCCCGAACGATGGCCACGAACTGCAGGTGCAAAACATGACGGTGATGCCCAGCCTGCGCTTGAGCATCGAGGACGCGCAAGACATCGCGACGTTCTTGATTGCCCAGAAAAAGCAGGAGCCTGGCGCTTACGCTGACGCTTCATTCATGGATGACCCGGGGCTGAAGGATCAAGGCAAGAGGTGGATTCGTCACTTCGGCTGCGCAGGTTGCCATGAGATCGCCGGCATGGAGGAAGAAGGCCGCATCGGAACCGAGTTGACTTTCGAGGGCAGCAAGCCGATTGAGCGTCTCGACTTCGCCCTGTTCACCGAAGCCGCGCAGCGCGGCGGCAAGAGTGCAGAACCGATTACCAACCCGGAAGACCTGGCACGATTGCCGGACGGCGCCGCGCAAGGTCCCTGGTACGAGCACAAGGGCTTCTTTGAGCATAAATTGGCTGAGCCGAATGTCTTCGATGAAGGCATGATCAAGAGCGAAGAAGAAAAGCTGCGGATGCCCAACCTGCACTTGACCAAGGAACAGGTGCGAGACATCACTACCTTCCTGATGGGCAGCCAGGAGAGCGCTCTGCCCGCCAATTATCAGTACCGGCCGCTCGATTATCGCCGCGACATCCAGGAAGGCTGGTGGGTGGTCAGGAAGTACAACTGCATGGGTTGCCATCAGTTCATTCCCGGCCAGCAGACTGTGCTCATGGGGATGAAACGCTACCAGGATGCCCAGGAACTACTGCCTCCCAAGCTCCTGACCGAAGGGGCCAGAGTCGATCCTGAGTGGCTCCTGCACTTCCTCACCAATCCAGCGCTGAACGACAAGGACACGAATCGCAACGGCGTACGGACCTACCTGCAAGTGCACATGCCCACTTTCTCTTTTTCCGAGAATGAACTGGGCAAGCTGGTGCGCTTCTTCCAGGCGCTTTCGCGGCAGCCTTTTCCGTATATACCGGAGCAGGTTCCTACGCTGACGGCGAAGGAAACCGACATGGCGCGCAGCCTGTTCAGCAGCACGGCAGCCCCCTGCCTGACGTGCCATGCCACCGGCGATGCGCAGCACGACAAGGCCGCTGTCGCTCCGAATCTCCTCTTGGTGCGGGGGCGCCTGAAGCCTGATTGGGTGGAGCGTTGGATCATCGATCCGCAAGCGATTAGCCCGGGGACTTCCATGCCTTCAGACCTGTTCCGCCGCGAGAATAATCGTTGGGTATTCGCCGGCCCCACCCCGCCCTCGTTCCAAGGGTATGATAAGGACCACACTAAGCTGCTGGTGGATTACATGTTCCAGCTGACGCCCGAAGAACAAAGGAGGGCGATCGCGGCTAAGGGTCGCCCGCAGGCCTCGACTCAACCGTCGCGCAGCATCAAACAAGGCGATAATAAGTCACCCGGTGGAGGCCACTAATGAATACCAAAACCCGAGGAGGGAGTACTCGAATGCGCAATAAGCCAATGCTACTAGCTCTTTTGACGCTGTTCCTCTGTTCGTCACTGATGTTCGCCGGAACGGTTAGCGGCAACGTGACCTACACCGGCACGCCCGACAGACAAAAATCCATCGATATGGGCAAAGAACCGTCCTGTGCCAAGCAGCATGCCAAACCCGTGACTTTCGAATCGGTTGTGACCGGGCCCAAGAATGCATTGGAAAACGTGGTGGTGTACGTTTCGTCCGGGGCCCCCGATGAAGGTCAGGTTCCGCCGCAGGCGGTCACCTTCGAGCAGAAAGGCTGCCAGTATCTGCCGCACGTTCTGGTCCTGCACACCAACCAGGAACTCAAGGTCACCAACGAGGACCAAGCTACGCATAACATTCACCCGCTGGCCAAAGTGAACCGCGAGTGGAATAAGTCGCAGGCGCCCGGCGCGGCGCCCATTGTCGAGAAATTTGCTAGAGAAGAATTTATCTCGGTGAAGTGTAACGTCCATCCCTGGATGCACGGTTACTTCGCGGTGCTCAAAACGTCGCACTACGATGTAAGCAAAGGTGGCGGCGACTTCAAGCTGCCCAACCTGCCTCCCGGCAAGTACACCATCACTGCCTGGCATGAGGAATACGGCACTCAGACTGCCGACGTCACCATTACCGGCAACGAAACCAAGAATGTCAACTTCACCCCTCCGCCGCATCGTCCTTACGCAGGGCAAGCGGAGCCCGCATTGAATCTGACCGCAATTGGTAACAGAGAGCATGGCAACCATTCACAGAACGATGCAGCTCAGCCCGACGGATCGCTTCACTTCCAAACTCCGGGACTATTACACCCTGACCAAGCCTGAAGTGAACCTGCTGATTCTTATGACCACGTCGGCGGGTTACTATCTCGCATCTCGTGGACCTTTCAGGATTGTTGGCCTGATGAACACACTGGTCGGAACGCTCCTGGTCGCCAGCGGTACCGCAACCTTGAACCAGTGGATGGAACGGGTGTGGGACGGTCAGATGCGCCGCACCGCCAGCCGGCCGCTGCCTTCGGGCAGGCTCGATGCTCGCGCGGCGTTTCTGTTTGGGATTCTGCTGAGCCTCGCCGGAGGCCTGTACCTGGCGGTTGCGGTTAACCGGTTGGCAGCCTTGCTTGCGATCTCCACACTGCTTTCGTATCTCCTTATCTACACTCCGTTGAAGCGGAGGACGCCGCTGTGCACGCTGCTCGGCGCTTTTCCGGGTGCCATGCCCGCGTTGATCGGATGGGCGGGCGCCTCGGCAAGTATCGAGCCGCACGCCTGGTTTCTCTTCGCCATTCTCTTTCTGTGGCAGTTCCCGCATTTCCTGGCGATTGCCTTGATGTACCGCGAGGACTACACCCGGGCTGGCTACAAGATGCTGCCCCAGTTCGATCTCGATTCCCGCTTCACGCGTGCCGAGATTATTGCCTTCACTGTGATCCTGATAGTTACCACGATGCTTCCGCTGGTCGATCACGGAGGTCCGATTTATCTGAGTGGCATGTTCCTGGCGGGTGTGTTCCTGCTC
>JBEKWX010000482.1:0-2927 GCA_049512675.1 Terriglobales bacterium
TCCGGTTGACGCCACGGAACTCCGCCGATCGGATCGTCGCCGCCCTGGCAGCGCAGCAGGCAGCGATTGCAGTCCTCGCAGCTCTCCGGGGTCTTGACCAGTCCAAGAATCGACCAGCGCGAAGCAATCCCGAGCAGAGCGCCCAGTGGGCAAAGTGCCCGGCACCAGAAGCGGGTCACACGAAAATTCAGCGCCACCAGAAATATGAAGATGATGCCGAGCCAAACACCTTGCCGAAAGTACGGCTGTTTGAAACTGAGCAGCCACCCTCCGAGGAGAAAGTTCAGCACGTTGCCTTCATGCCCATTCCCCCAACGGCTGTGTTCCAGCGCGCGCAGCCCCGCGTTCAGGGCATAGTTCGCTCCCGGCAAGATGGAGAGGCCAAGTGAGCGCACCAGCAACGAGAAAGGGTCCAGCCATCCGACGATCCCGGTGCCCAGCACGGCGGTGATTAAGGCCGCGACTAAGAGGTAGTACTTCGTCGTCTGCCAGCGCTTATACCGGTTCGATTCAATCAGTTGTTTTCCACGTTTGCGCTCGGATGTCAGGCTGCTGAAGACGTGGTGGATCGAGCCCAGAGGACAAATCCACCCGCAGAAGAAGCGTCCGAGCAACATCGTCGGAATCAGAACTACCAGGCTCCACAACAGGCCGTGGTACAGGGCGCGGCTGGAGAGCGCATTCGACAGCATCACCAGCGGATCAAATTGGAAAAACAACTGCACCGGATAGGGAAGCCGGATCTCACTACCGCCAGCGTGCAGCGATCCGCGGAACTCCGTGCGCAGCAGAAGGAACAGGAACAGTGCGAAGAAGATAATCTGCGAAAGCCAGCGCAACCGTGTCGGCTTAAGACGCACCTCGTACTCCCTGCCTCTCCGCGCAGCGGATCGGCGCAGCGCACACTAAGCCGTTCGCACTTTCTGAGCGTCCGACGCCGCAATCTCAATGTTCTGCTATGCGGCTTCTGCTTTCTGTGACCAGGATCACTTGTTTTAGCCCGCGCGGGCCGGCTCAATCAGTGCACTACCCTCGTGAATGGAATCCACGAAGCCGACATGAGGAAGTTCCGCATTTGGCTCTGGGGGCAGCGGTTTGCGGGCGATGCTTATGTAGGGCAGGCGGTTCTGTTCGTCGTAGCGCAGATCGGCGACGTGGATTGCGCCTGCCCTTGGGAGTACAGCACCGCCCAGTAGCCGCGATCGGTCTGAAAGTAGTGCACAGGCTTGTCCGTTGCCGCGACGGTGGCGCCGCTGGCATCCGCCACGGTGACTTTCAGCAAGCCTGGATTGAGCTCCCTCATGCGACGGAGTTGGCGGGCCAAATCGGAGGCGAGGATGTCTTTCGCCAAGGCATCGCCCTCCGAGTTGTTCCATTTCTGCTCGGTAGCTTCGATCTTGCCGAGGACGGCGTCCTCGGAAAGGCGCTCGTATTGGTGGTTCGCGGAAGCAACGGCCTGAACGACACTGGGGTTGTTGGCGATCACGCTGACGTCCCGCAAGCGCACTGCGATGAATTCGGAGGTAAGCTCGGCCGCGCAGCGGGTCATGTAGCGGATATTTTCGCCGGCCATCTCGCGAATCTGGCTGTCTGCCTGCAACGCCACATAGAAGCCGAAGACGGTGAGCGGAACCAGAATCAGGATCAGACCGACAAGCACTCGTTGGAGAGAAGTACGTAGTTCCAGAGAATCGAGGGGCATGGGAACCCTACGCAGAAACCATCTTCCACCGTTGCGACGAACAGGCACGGCAGAGAGCTGAAACTCGTCTTCGCAAACAGGCAGCCCAACTCGGCTTCCAACTCTTGCCCATCCCTGTAACAGGAGAATAACAAGTAGTTCCTCAGGAGCCCGTTTTGGATAGCTTTCGTATTGCGACAATCCGCCCAGGATTCTGCACGTATTTCTCTAAGGCAATTTCTTGCAAAGTGACCCAAAAATCACCTCTCTACGGATTCCGATCACACCCTCTATGGGGGGTCCCCAAAATCCGAGTCTGCACCCTCAACAATCATGGTCCAGGCGGGTGTCATGTGGGAGATTTGCTTTCAATGCGCTGTCGACAAGTTTCACAATGTCGTCAACGCGGTGATTGGGAGGCGTCTCTTTAATATTTAATTTCGCACTAAGTTTTGCGCTAAAGCTGACTCATTGAGGGCAGCCTGCTGTGGGTACGTCGGTTGCGATTGGCAAGTTTAGCGGGTTCTGTTTTTTAAGATTTTCGTTGAGCGCTTGCCAGAGGGTTATGACTTTGGCAAACGAATCGCAAACCTGATTGACGGCCGCGATCTGCGGATCGGTGGGGCGCTGGTCGGCGGCTACTACGCCGTCGAGAAGACGGGTCATTCCCGACCATTCCATTGCGCGTCACAATAATGTGTGACCTGCATCCTTGACCGGCCTGTAATACGGGCAAATACTTGCCTCGAGGAACTAACCTACTGATCTGGCAAACGCGCCGCGGATCGAGGGTTGTAGTTTCCGTCTGCTGTGTCGCTGCCCGTCGCAAACCAAATTCTTATCCGCTGTTTTCGAGCAACATCAGAAGGAGCTCCGATGGAACGAGCAATCTCATTCACTCTCAATGGCAAGCTGACGCGGGTGACGGTCGATGATGAGCGCATGCTGCTGTGGGTGCTGCGCTCCGATCTCGGCCTCACGGGCGCCAAATTCGGCTGCGGCGCTGCGCTGTGCGGCGCTTGCACCGTGATTGTAAACAAAGAAGCCGTCCGGTCTTGCACGGTCCCGGTCAAGGACATTGCCGGCAAGCACTTGTTGACGATTGAGGGCCTAAGCAAGGATGAACGCCTGCACCCCATACAGGAGGCGTTCATCAACCACAATGCCTTTCAGTGCGGCTTCTGCACACCGGGAATGATTATGTCGGCATATGCATTTCTGCTTAAGAAGCGGCAGCCAACGCGCG
>JBEKWX010000483.1:0-2913 GCA_049512675.1 Terriglobales bacterium
CAGCCCGCCGTGGCCAACGAGAAAGCGAGCGTCCCCGGCAGGTAGTGGAAAAGAGGCTTCTTCTCGACGGGATCAATGTGCGCGGCGCACACCCGCGAGTGCACCAGCGTGTAGTAGGTTCCCCCGCGATTCTCCCGCACGCCGCAATAGCCGCGTTCCCGATCTCCCACCGTGCATTCGCGCGGACACAACTTGCACTTGATCTTCTTGTTGTTGGGAAGTTTCTCGTAGAACTTTGCTTCGACGGTAAATCGCGAATCATCCTGCTTCTGTGGACTCGCCCATGCGGGGGTCGCGACAAGGAACTGGCCAATCTCGCCGACGCCCAGAGCTGCTCCCGACGCCAGAGCGCACCTCAAGAACGACCGGCGGTTGAACTCATGCGACATGTTGAACCCTCATCACGCCCGCCTACACCTCGACAACCGCGATTCTTCTCGGATCATTCGTGCCCAGTCGATGCTCTCGATCGGCGGCGGTCGCGATGTAGCGGGGCACTCTTTTATCGCCCTCCAGCGTCTTCAATCCCTTCTCGGCTCGCTTGCGCTCGATGATCTGCCAGCCCGTGTAGTCGAGCGCGACGGGATCCTGCGAAACGATCAAGGCGTTGTTCTTCCAACTGTATTCCGGCTTGTATCCGGGTCCGCCTTCGAAGCAGGCCGTCGTCGCATCGCAGATGGTCAATCGCATCCTGGTTCTGATTTCCGGCAGCATGTTCAAGTCTGCGATATACGGATTGCAGCCGTTGGGATGGTACTTGTTCGGGTTATGAATGACGCCGTACATGTTTTTCAGGGCGATGCTGACGCCGGCGCCGTCATGGTCTTTCAGCACCGGGACATTGATCAAGACATTGCAGCGTTGCGTCAGAATCTTCGACAACCGGCTGCCCACACTGCCATGCGTGACCAGTTCTTGTTCGTAATCGACGCGATCGGTGCCGAAGCATTGCACCCGGTTTCCGCCCGTCGCCACATGAAATCCAACGTGTTCCAGTTCGTCGCTGTCGCGGTCCCAGACCACAATATCGCTCGCCTTGATTCCGGCCTCCTGCAAGCGCTCGCAAATGGCTTCGACGAGCTGAAGGTTGCTGGAGAGTCCGCGCCCTCCCAGTGCATTCACTTTCAGTCCCACCCTCTCGCCCGGGCGGACCAGCTTCTTCCATGTCTCGTTCGGATTATCGCGGTCGAAAAAAACCTGCATGGCACGATCCAGAAGCGTCAGCATCCGGCGCGAATCCACCGTTGTGCCCGTGCCCCGCAGCATGGCATCGCGCGCGACCACAACCCTGGATTTCGCCAGCGCCGCTCCTTCTTCTGCTGCCGCCAGCAGTCCCACCCTGCCGCTGGCGCCGAGAACCGCAGCGCCAGTGACGCACTTCTTCAAGAAATCCCGCCGACTGGTGCTACGCATAACGCTCATAAGGGTTCCCCGGTGAACCCAGACCAGATTCGAAAATCCTCAAACCACCTATACCGCAATCCGTGTGACTTTTCAGTGACCAACAGCACTTCTGGCGATCATCGCCTGGCAAGCCGCAGTTCGACGCCTTGCCCCAGTTGCAAAAGTGCCTGCTGTGTTTCCGCCAATTCCTCAAAGGCAACGATTCGCACCAGGAAAGTTCCCTTGCGGAAGACCAGGCTCTGGCTGGACAGGCGTGCTTCGTCTCCCAGTTGCATCGGTTTCACATCGACAGCCGGCTCCGATTTGAAAATCTTCTCGGCGCCCGACGCGTTCCCCATGGTGTAGATGTCTACTACCGCGTTGACCTTGTTCTCGAACTCGTAGTCGGTCGTAGACACTCTCTGCACACCAGCCTGCAAGTACCGTTCCGCCTCGCCGTCGATGTACTTCCACAGGTCCGCAGCCTCGAAGGTCCGCGTCTCTCCAGTCTTCGCCCAGCCCCCAACCTGATTGGACGCAGGAAATAATGATTGCTCAGTCCCCGGTTGACGTTTGCAACTGGCGTCCAGGAGCAGCGCGACGCCAAGCATGACCAGCAGCACTCCGCGGGCTTTCACTTCGGCCTCTCTTTGCCCCGCTTCAGCAGGAACTGGTTGGTTCGCGATCGGCTCTCGCCAATGCTGGTCACGTAAACTGCCGCGCGATCCTGAACCGGGCAGGCGTATTCGCACGCCCCGCAGCCCACGCAGAGATGAGGATCGACAAACGGCTGTTTTACCTGCTTCGGGTGGCCCTCCGCATCCGCGACTTCGGCGGGTTGCAAATAGATGGCCTTGGGCGATGTCGGACACCACTCCTCGCAGACAATGCACGGTGTTGCCATCGCCCAAGGCAAACATCGCCCGCGATCCAGGAACGCTGTTCCCAGACTGATGGGCTTGACGTCGCCGGCGACCCGCGCTTCCCAGCCCTTTTCTTTCGCCGTGATTTCCCAGATTGCGCCAGTAGGACACACCTCGGAGCACAGCACGCAGCTCGACTCGCAGTAGCCAATCCGCGGCACCATGACCGGCGTCCACAGACCCTCTAAACCCGCTTCGGTGAACGCGGGATGCAGGGCGTTGTTGGGGCAGACCTTCATGCACTCGCCGCACCGTATGCAGCGCGACAGGAAGTACTCTTCGTCGAGTGCGCCCGGAGGACGCAGCAACCGCTCATGGCGCTCAACGGCGAATCCGGCAGTGCTTCGAAACAGTGGAACCACCGCTGCGCCCGCCGCCAATCCGGTCAGCACCTTTCGTCTCTGCAGGCTCACACCGATGGACTTTTGGGCGGGGAAAAACTTGAACTGCAGGCCGTGCTCCGGACACTCATCAATACAGTTCAGACAGAGATGACACTCCGGTTGACGCCACGGAACTCCGCCGATCGGATCGTCGCCGCCCTGGCAGCGCAGCAGGCAGCGATTGCAGTCCTCGCAGCTCTCCGGGGTCTTGACCAGTCCAAGAA
>JBEKWX010000484.1:0-2911 GCA_049512675.1 Terriglobales bacterium
TTATTGCGCGTCGAGCGCGGGTCGGAAGCGAAGAAGGCGAAGTCCACCTTCTCGAACTGTTCCGAGCGGATACTCTGGATAAAGCTGATCTCGTCGCCCGCCGCTTCCAGTTGCCCGAGAGATTCGTCGTCATCCAGCAATCGTACATCGACCGCAGGAAAATTCCGTTCGCGCAGGATCTCAGCAATCTCTTTGCCCTTGAGCGACGCCGCGCCCACAATCGCCACGCGATAAAGATTCGTGCCGCGGAGATCGGCCTGCGAACTGGCGGTTTTGGAAAGAGGAGTTTTCGAAACGGGACTCATGGAGTCTGAGATGCCTCCCGGTACGCCGGAGGTGCAGGCGGGTTCTTGCGACGGAAGATCCACTGCAAGCGCCACAGCACGCCGGAAGCCATGTATAGAATCGCGATGGCGAAGAGCGCCGGGCGGGAAAAGAACCAGATCGACGCGCCCACCACGCCAATCAGCACGATCAGGCGGAAGGGATGCCGCGAACGGAAATCAATATCCTTGAAGCTATAAAAACGCCAAGTGCTGACCATCAGATAGCCAACCACGACGACCATCATCAACCAGCTCATCGCCGTCCACCACGAAATCACGGGCTCGCCGGCGGAGTAGTGGACGACCGCCGCAATTACTCCCGCCCCCGCCGGAATCGGCATGCCGACGAAATATTTCTTCCCCGGACGTCCCGGATTCGAAGGCTGCGGGTTTTTCGCAATGTTGAAGCGGGCCAGGCGGCTCGCGCCCGCGATAAGAAAAGCGAAGCAGGCAATCGAGCCCCCTTGCGTGATCTTCAAGTGCAGGTCAGGAGCAATCGCGTCCGCCGGCAACAGATGAAAGCCCCACATCCAGGCAAGCAACGCCGGCGCAACCCCGAAAGTAATCACGTCGGCCAGCGAATCGAGTTCCCGTCCGAAATCGCTGGCGGTGTGGGTCATGCGTGCGATGCGGCCGTCCAGACCGTCGAACAACACGGCAAAGCCGATGGCCATCGCGGCGTAGTCCAGGTGCCAGGGTTCAGCCGGACTGCCATGCACGGTTTGCAAAATCGCGTAGAACCCAGCCGCAATATTCGCCGTGGTGAAGAGCGAAGGTAGTATATACATGCCCTTGCGCAATTTTCCCCGTGGACGGTCCCATTCGCGACGATGCGGCTCTAGCTCTTCCATGTTCCAAGCTCTTTCATTTCCGTGTTCCTAGCTCTTTCATTTCCATGTTCCTAGCTCTTTCATTTCAACGCGCCTCCCGCTCCCCGGCCACGCCGGCATGAATCGCCTGCGCGACCGGCTGCACAACTGGCAACCAGGCAAGCACCGTCGCGCCTCCCTTGACCCGGTCGCCGGGCTTCACCTGGATCGCGGCATCGCGATCGAACAGCACATCCACCCGAGAGCCAAACTTGATGAGCCCAACCCGCTCGCCGCAGGCCACACGGTCTCCCACTTTGAAATTGAAAACGATACGGCGCGCGATTAAACCGGCAATCTGCTTGAAGATTACGGTACGGCCTTCGCCTTCCACGGTGACGACGTTCTGCTCGTTCTCCTCCGCCGATTGCGCTCCCATGGCGTTGAGGAACTTGCCGCGCTGATAGCGCACCTCGCGGATCACGCCCGCAATCGGCGAGCGGTTCACGTGCACATCGAAGACGCTCAGAAAAATGCTGATCCGGTTGCGCATATTTCCGACGGAAGTGCCGGCGGAAGCCACGACCGAAACCTCCGTCACCTTGCCGTCCCCCGGAGAAACCAGAGGAACGACCGTGCCGGATGCTTCGGGAATCCGGCGCTCGGGATCACGGAAAAACCACAGAAAGAAGGCGCCCAGCACCAACAACGGCACGGCGTAAGGCCAGGCCGCCAGCCACGCGATCACGCCCGCAGCAAGAACCGAGCCCACACCGTAGAAGTATCCGTCACGCACCATGGAATTCAGAATGATTATAGAGCGAGGGCGCGATATCCTGCATAACTGCAATAAAAAAAGGCGCTTAGACGCGCCCGGCATAATCGCATGGATCAGGTGAGGCCTTGCCTCTCACTGCCTTCGGACCATTTACTCAGTCCTTTTAATCTACGCAGACTGCCGAACCCGCTGCTCCATCGTCTGCATCTGGTCTTTGAGGCGCAGCTTTAGCTTCTTCAGCCGCACTTCTTCCAGTTTTTCATCGTCTGTGAGGTATCGCTTTTGTGTGAGGGATTCCAGCCGTTGGGAATATTGCGAGTGCTCCTGAACCAGTCGCTGGAACTCATCCTGACCGGTCAGGAGTTGCTCTCTTGGAGTCAGCATCCTTGCCAGACCTCCTGCTATTTATTACTGCACAGTTAAAAAGTAGCACAGGGGTCGGTAGGGTTCAATGAGATTTCATAGAGAAATTTCGACCGGCGGCAGGAGGGCGTTGGACGCAAAGTTGCACAGAAAATAGTGCAGGAAACCGCGGCCTTTCGGCCAAGATCACCGAATCGCATTTCGGCCAAGATCACCGGATCGCTACTGTCCTGGCAGGCTGATGAAAAACTCCGGCTTCGTATCAGGGCATCGCTTTAGCGATGCCGCAAATCCTTCGAAATCAACCGCCCATTTAGGGGCTGAGGGCCGAATACTGACTTTTCCGCAGCCTTCTGAAGAGGGTCAGGTGACGTTCCGGTGCATGTTTCTTCAATAACCATCGGCATGCCCGGATTCAGAGTAGCCTTCAAAGTGGCCTTTCCTTCAAATTCAGCCGCTACTTGCGCGTACACTTTCGTTGACAAGCGCGTCGGCGCTGGGCTATCCTTAAGCTCTTTGGAAGTCCTGCGGCTGCCCCGCCTGGAACACCTAGCGCGCGTTCTGCGTGGATAGATGATATTGATCAGGGCACTCAGCGGTCTTCATAAGTTCTTTAATTTCTGGGAGATTTCCGA
>JBEKWX010000485.1:0-2904 GCA_049512675.1 Terriglobales bacterium
GATGCGGCTGTCTTCGCCGGCGCCGGTCTGAAGCATTCCGGCGGGAGCGAGTTGGATCGCTTTGCCCTGAAAAGTGAGTTCGAAGGGCTGGCGATTGGGGCCGATCTTAGGGCTAAGTACGGCAGCAGCGCGCATGCCGACGAGGGCTTCGTTTGGCGCGTCGGGCCAATGGCTTACTTTCCACCAGTGGTTCAACCGGCGGGCGCGGGCGAAGTCGGTGCCGACGACGACTACGGATTGTCCATCTTTGGTGCGGGCGACGGCATACGCGAAGGGAACAGCCAGCGTCTTCGTTTTTGCGCCAAGGACGGATTCGACCTTGGCCAGTGCGTCGGCGGGCAGGGACTGACCGTCTTTCGCGACGATGACTACGTTGGCGCCATAATTTCGGAACTCGGTGCGGAGTTTGGCTTGCACGTCGACGTAGAGGTTCATCATCGCGGTGGCGACGGCGGCGGCCACGATCATGGCAAGCAGCGCCGAGGCGGCGCGTCTGCGACGGAGCACGGCGGCGCGGAGAAGCATGCGCGCGAACATGGAAGTGTGCGGCGCGTGGGCGCGGCGATCGGCGACTTGCTGGGGAGTAAGGAGCGTGCCCGGAACGGTGCTCGTCGTCGTCGTCATCCCTCACCTCGCAGAGCAAAGACAGGATCGAACTTTACGGCGCGGCGGATGGCGGCAGCGCTTCCGGCGAAGGTCACAAAGACAGCGATGGTCATGATGATAGGGAAGAGCACGGGCTCAATGGAAATCTGCGAGTTGAAAATCGACCGGCCGATCTGGCGGGCGAGCAGCGCCCCGGCGGAAAACCCCGCAATGCCGCCGCCGAGCGCGAGCAGCAGCGCCTCCGCAAAGAAGATCGCAGAGACTGCGAGATTGCCTGCGCCGAGAGCCTTCATCAGGCCGACTTCGACGCGGCGCTCATAAATCGCCGTGGCCATGGCAGCGGAAACGGCGAGAGCGGATGCGAAGAGCGCGGCGAATGTGATCAGCAGCATGAGTCCTTTGATGCGCGAGAGCACCGTGCCTTCGTTTTGCGCAACCTGGCGGATTTGCTCCGCGTGCGAATGGGGAATGACTTCCTGTAACTGGTAGGCAATCGACTCCACGTAAGGCGAGCAATACCAGCGGTCGTAGACCTCGGGGGTCATAGTCTTGGGGTCGCGCGCGGAGAGCGCATCCGGGGGTTTGGTCAGAGCGCTGACGTAGACGCGACGTATGGCGCCAGGTTTACCGAGAATTTGCTGCGCCAGGGCGAGCGGCGCGACGATCTGGTCGTCTTCAGCGCCGCCGGTGGAGAGGATACCGGAGATGGTGAGTTCGCGGCCGGAAACCTCGATTGTGTCGCCGGGTTTCTTGGCTAGCTTTGCTGCGAGGCGCTCGCCTACTAGGATGTCTTGAGAGTTGTCGTCGGGCCAGCCGCAGGCCGCTGGCGAGTCTTCGGCTCGCCCCGGACGGGGTCCTTCGGCTCCGCTCAGGACAGGCTCCGCGCCGTCACCACACTTGCCTTCTACTTTCCACCATGGGTTCGTGATCTTTACGCCGGTGGTGAAGTCGTCTTTGCCGAAGCGGAGCGCCTTGTTGAAATAGGTGCCGACCAGCGTGACATCTTTCGCGTCTTTATTATTGCCTTCGCCAACTTTCACAGTGACGGGCAGCATGGGCGAGAAGCCGACAATGTTGTGGTGCCAGAAGGTGCCGCGAATCTTCGGAAGGTCCGCTTCGTTGAGGAACGCGCCGTCGCTCGGCGGTTTCAGATTCACGCCACCGACCTCCACATCAAGCGTGTCTTCCTGCGGAGTGACAACCAAATTAGCGCCGTAGCTGCGCAGTTCGCGGTTGATTTTGTCGCCGATATCGGTGGCGACGGCGATCATGGCGGTGGCAACCGCTACGCCGAGCGTGATCGCGATGCCCGCGAGCAGCTTGCGTCGCGCTTGACGGCGAAACGATTCGTAGACGATACGAGGAAACATTATTTCGGCTCGAAGTAGTGTCTGCCGGCCGCGACGTCGGCTTCCGAGACAATGACCGCGTCGTCGGTGACCTGCGCCTTCAACGGAACCGGATTGCAGCCGCCAGGCAGGCCAATCGACTGCGGGTTCATTTGGGCGGCGCAGTTCTTGCAGATCACTCCCTGTTTGTTCTTGTAGAAGCCGACCGGTCCGCAGATTTCGCAGGCGTCGAAAAGCGTGGCAACTTTTCCATCGGGCTTCTGGTAAAGCCAGAAACGGACTTCCACGCCGTTTTCTTTGGCCTCGAAGCGGTGCAGTTCGCCGTCGGAAACCTCCTTCAGCGGGATGGAAACTGTGCCGTTGACAAAGGTCACTTCGGCAGCGGGCGAGAGCGCGCTGGCGCTCTTTTCATAGATGAAGCTGGCGGTAACCATCACGATAAAGGCGAACGAGAAAACGTAAACCGAGGCCATCCACAGACGCTCGCGGCGCACGGTCCACAGGGCTTTGCGGCGGGCGGCGCCGGCTGGCGGCAGTTCGACCGGCTGGCGGCTCTTCATTTCAAACAGCACCATCAGCGCGGCCAGCGCCAGAATGGTGATGAAGAAGAAGAAATCGTTGCGGACGATGGGGCCGATGATGGCCATCTCCTGGCGGGAAGAGGGAAGCACTCCGTTCTCGGAAAGCTCGTGCAGGCCGGAGATCACCAGTTGCCCGGCCACCAGGAAAAGAATCGCGGTCGTGACCTTGAAGAATTTCTGCAGATTGATCTTGACGCTGCCCTTGACGAACATCACGCCGAACAGGATGGCGACCACGATTCCCATGACCGTGCCAATGAAGCTCGTCAGTTCGCTCGAGTTCAGCGTCACGGCAGAGAGAATCAGAACCGTTTCAGCGCCCTCGCGCAGCACCATCAGGAAGACGAAAAGAAAAAGTCCAATCCATG
>JBEKWX010000486.1:0-2903 GCA_049512675.1 Terriglobales bacterium
CCAGCGTCGCCCGGAACCACCAATCCAATCGCATCTTGCGTCGAGCAATCGGTGATCGCAGTGTTTGCGCACGGGTAGACCGTAGACGATTGGCCGGGGCGGAAAGTCTCGACGTGTTGGAACTTATCCGCCAGGGGGGTGTTCAATTCCCATCGCAGCCCATAATTCAAAGTGAGATTCGGCCTTATCTTCCAGCTGTCCTGCGCGTACAGATAGAGTCCGGTGTTGCGGATCGCTTCGTTTTGAGCCGAACCTTGTGCGAAGGTATCTGGAAGGCCCAACAGATAATTGGCATAGAGGTCGTTCGCCCCCACGTCGTTCGGCCCTCCCCCGCTATAGGTAAACTCTCCGTTCACGTTGTAGTAATAGAATTGGTTAAACTGCTGCCGACGAACATCCACGCCAAACTTGAGGGTATGATTGCCCGAAATCTTGGTTAAGCTGTCTGCCCACTGGAACGAATTCCCCGTCTGCGGAAGCTCTCCTTCCCAATCGTTGCCGATGTTAAATCCTCCCGAAATAGAGATGTAGGGGAGTCCCTCGCGCGCGGCGCCAAGATATGGATGTATGCCGTAGACGTTGCCCGCAACGTCACCATAAAAACAAGGCGGAGCCCCAAGCACATTCGTAAGCCAACTTGGAGCCGGCGGGCAGGAGTTCTGCACCAATTCGGTATTGGCCGGATGCTGAAATGTCTGTTGGCCCTCGCGATTGTAATTGAAACGGAATTCGTTCACCGTGCTGCTGTTGATCGTGAAGGTGTGAGTAATGTTCCACTGCTGGAAGCGTTCCGCCACAATGTCTCCGAAGCCGGGCAGATCGGCGCCAGCCAGTTCGAAGTTGGCGAAAGGGTTGAGCGTGCGGTCGTCGTTGAAATAGTAATAGATGCTCAGGTTCTGCTTGTCATTCAGCCGGTGGTCAATCCTGACCGTGGCCTGATCGCCGCGTATGGCCTCGGTCGGGACGGTGCTGACCAGATTACCGCCGTTTGGTGCGGTAGGAACAACCTGCAGCAGATCAACCGCAGTGGGGTCCATGCAAGCCAGCGGGATCTGACTAGTTGGGAACACAGGCGGAAGTGGGTTCTCAGGGGTGCTAACCCCGTACGGAGCGCCATCTTGAATTGTCGCGGTAGGACCGTTAACCGCGTAGTTGGCCGTCTGGCAGCCAGTACGGCTTGTCAGAATCGAGGAGTTGGTCAGCGCCCCGGTAAACGGTGAGCCTTGCTGAATTGCGGAAAAATTCCCGATGATCTGTCCATTCAACACGTTAGAAGGCGATGGCCTTTCAAGCAGACTGGGCACGGTGACGGCAGGCGATTGGATACCTTGGCGAATGCGCCGCCCTTCGTATGAGGCAAAGAAGAACGTTCGATCCTTCTTGATCGGTCCTCCAAAAGTGCCGCCAAACTGGTTTTGGTTGAACTGGGGCTTCTCGCAAGGCAGGCCATCCGCCCCCTCCGTAAGACAGTAGTTATTGGCATTGAGCACCTTGTTACGGAAGAACTCGTAGGCATTGCCGTGCCAATTGTTTGTCCCCGACTTGGTGACCACATTGACAACCGAACCCGAGTTGCGCCCATATTCTGCGTCGAAAGTATTGGTAAGTACGCGGAATTCCTGAATGCTGTCAGGCGAGGGCTGAACCGTCGGAAGGTTGACGAACAGGTCGTTGGCGTCGCCGCCGTTGACGCTGAAATTGTTGGAGCGGCCGCGCCCGCCATTCACCGACACCGCACCCGAGTTGTCGCTTCCATAAATGAGTGTATTGCTGGAGCCGACGGTTGACATCACTCCCGGCTGCAATTGCAGGAGCTGATAGGTGTCGCGGGTGTTGAGTGGCAAGTTCGCCACCTGCCGCGCGTCCATGACCGCGCCCAGTTGCGTGCTGGTGGTATCGACCAGCGGCGCTTCCGAGGTCACTTCGACGGTCTCTTTCGTCGCGCCGATCTGCAACACCGAGTTGACGCTCACGATCTGGTTGAGATCGACGTTCACGCCGCGCTGCAGGTTCTTCTTGAAGCCGGTGAGGTCGAATTCCATGCGATAGGTCCCGACCGGAACTTGTGGGAAGCCGTAGTCGCCGTTGGCGTTGGTGGTGGTTTCATTGCTCACGCCGGTGGCTTCGTTGGTGAGCGTGACCTTCACTCCCCCCAATACGGCGCCGCTGGAGTCGGCCACGCGGCCGAGGATGCGTCCGCCGGTGCCCTGGGCACACAGCAGCGTGGAGCAGATCAGGCACAGGCTCAGGGCCGCACTCAACGAAATGAGCCAGCAAGACATCCGGGAAGGTTTCGGCGACGGCATGGAAAGATCCTCCAGATCTCGGGGGGCAATTTGCCAGATCCGATTCAGCTTGCGCGCAATGCAAACCTTGCTATAATCGCGCAACGTTAGAGATTCTGCGGCCCTCTGTCAAGCGGAAAAGTGCATCTTCGCGGCGCGACCAGCAGGCATATTCGGAAATCATCTCGAGCGACGCCACCTGTCGTTACCGATGGCATACCTGTTCTCGATCATGAGGGGGAATAACTAATGTTGCGTAAATCAATCTTCGCGCTGTTGGCCGCGTCGCTGGCCCTATTCTCCGCATCCTGCACCAGGAAAACTCCCACCCTGAACCTGCTGGTCTGGGAAGGCTACGCCGATCCCTCTTACGTAAAGGCTTTCGAAGAGCAGAACCACTGCAAAGTATCCGCTTCCTACATGGGATCGAGCGACGAACTCGTAGCCAAATTGCGCGGAGGCAGCTCGGGCAATTACGACGTCATCTCTCCCTCAAGCGATGTAGCCACCATGATTGCGACCTCCGGACTGGCCGCTCCGCTCGATCTCGGCAAACTGCCCAGCTACGGCCAGCTTTCGCCCCAGCTCGCCTCGCTGCCGCTCGTCCGGGTGAGGGGC
>JBEKWX010000487.1:0-5124 GCA_049512675.1 Terriglobales bacterium
GTGCCGACGGCGACCAGCGTCACCGTCGCGCTCGATACGGTGCAGACGGCCGAGGTAGTCGAAGCGAAGCTTACGGCGAGGCTCGAGGACGCGGTCGCGCTCACTGTAAAGGGCGCGGTGCCGAGGAGAGCCTGATTCGAGAGTGCCCCGAAGGTGATGGTCTGGCTCGCCTGCACGAGCGTTACCGGAAACGCCGCGATTTTCGCCACGGCCATACCGAAGGGGCCACTACCGGCCCCAAACGGCGACCCTGCCACCGGCGTCAGCGCGCCGCTGGTCGCGCCGATGGTATAGGCGGAAACATTGTTCGAGCCATTGTTGCTCACATAGGCAAAGTTGCCGGTAGCATCAACTGCCACGGCAGTGGGACTGGTACCCGCTCCAAACGGCGATCCCGCCATTGGCGTCAGCGCGCCGCTAGTCGCGTTGATGGTATAGGCGGAAACATTACTGTCGCCAGCGTTGGTCACGTAGGCGAAGTTGCCGGTAGGACTGACGGCCACGGCAGAGGGATTGTTGCCCGCCGCAAACGGCGACCCGGCCACCGGCGTCAGCGCACCGCTGGTCGCGTTGATGGTATAGGCGGAAACATTGTTGGAATTAGCATTGGTGACATAGGCGAACTTGCCGGTAGGATCGAACGCCACATTCGCCACGCCTTGGGGAGTGGTGCCCGCTCCAAAGGGCGACCCGGCCACCGCCGTCAGCGCGCCGCTGGTCGCGTCCATGGTATAGGCGGAAACACTGTCGGATAAACTGTTGGGCACATAGACGAACTTGCCCGTAGGATCGACTGCCACGCCTTCTGGATTACCTCCCGTCCCAAACGGCGATCCTGCCGCCGTCAGCGCACCGCTGGTCCCGTTGATGCTATAGGCGGAAACACTGTAGGAGAATACATTGGGCGCGTAGACAAACTTGCCGGTAGGATCGACTGCCAAGCCATAGGGTTCGCCGTTGGCGTCCCCAAACGGCGACCCGGCCACCGCCGTCAGCGCGCCGCTGGTCGCGTTGATGGTATAGGCGGAAACAGTGCCCGACGCTGCGGGGTAGTTCTGGTTTGCCACATAGGCGAACATGCCACTCGCATCGACTGCCACGGCATTGGGCCCGTTGCCCGCCCCAAACGGCGACCCGGCCACCGCCGTGAGCGCGCCGCTGGTCGCGTCGATGGTGTAGGCGGAAACATTGTCGGAGCCACCGTTGGTCACGTAGACGAACTCTGTTTGCGCGTTGCTGGTTGTAGCGCTGTAGTTGTTATCTGCGGCTTGCGTCGCCGTCAGCGAGCAGGTCCCGGCGACATTGGTCACACTCACCGTCGTCCCTGACACCGAGCAGCCGGTCGATGCTCCGACACTGAAGCTCAACGCACCCGTGCCGCTGCCGCCCGTGGCGGTCGCCGTCCCGGTCGTCCCATAGGTAACGCTGATCGGCCCTGTTACCGTCAGCGTCGCCTGGCTCGCCAGCGCCGCCGCTGCCGAAGTCTGCTGCTGCGCCGCTGAGGTGTAGTTACTGTTGCCAGCCTGGTTGGCGTCAATGGTGCAGGTTCCGGTGCCGCTCAACATCGTCACCGTCGCGCTGGTCACCCCGCTCGCCACGCTTGGCGTTCCCACCGAGCAGACGCCCGTGCTGCCAGCATCCACCGACAGCGTTACCGTCAGCCCGGAGGTGGATTGTGCAGCCACAGGGAACGTGCTGTTGTAGATCGCGGTTCCCGGCGCAGGCGTCGTAAAAGTGATCGTCTGACTCACTTGCACCGGCACGGCTATTGACGAGGTCTGCTGTTGCGCTGCTGCGCTGTACCCTGCTCCACCGGTCTGGTTGGCGTCAATGGTGCAGGTTCCGGTGCCGCTCAACATCGTCACAATCGCGCTGGTGATTGCGCCCGCCACGCTTGGAGATCCCAGCGAGCAGACGGACGTGCTGGCTGAATCCACCGACAATGTTACCGTCAGCCCGGACGTGGATTGCGCAGCCACAGTGAACATGCTGCCGTAGATCGCACTACCCGGCGCCGGCGTGGTGAACCTGATTGTCTGGCTCACCAGGATGAGCTCAAAAGCTCCGATGTCGCAACCAGAACCCTGGGGCCGCGTCACCCCGCGCTGATCGGTCGTCACCGGGTTCCCATTTGTATCTGTGCAGTAGTTGACGGGGCTCACCGGGATCGCATCCACGGCCGGACTGGTGGCCAGCAGCGCAACCGTCTGGGTGCTGCCTCCGTTGGATTTCAGCCCGCCCGGATCAAGCCCGGCGGGAGTGTTGTTTATATCGCTGGGCTGGTTGAAGGAGGCAACGCAGGAGGTGTCGTCAGACAGGTTGTAGCCTTGGGAAGTGAAGGCATTACCCCAACAATTCCCATACGCGTTCTTGACGGTCAGCGTGCCGCCACCGTTAGTGATGAAGCCGCCGTAAGTGGCGGTGTTGCCCGAGAAGGTGCTGTTGCTGAGCGACAGCGTTCCGCCATTGACGATGGCGCCGCCGTAGCCGGGGAAAGAGTGATTTCCGGAGAGGGTGCTGTTGATCACGGTCAGCGTTCCGCCGTTGTAGATGGCGCCGCCGTAGCCGGGGCCATTGGAGGAGTTTCCGGAGAGGGTGCTGTTGCTGAGCGTCAGCGTTCCGTTGTTCCAGATGGCGCCGCCTGCGACGGGGCCGGAGTTTCCGGAGAGGGTGCTGTTGCTGAGCGTCAGCGTTCCGTTGTTCCAG
The DNA here is from genome assembly GCA_049512675.1 of Terriglobales bacterium. Lineage (GTDB taxonomy): Bacteria > Acidobacteriota > Terriglobia > Terriglobales > Acidobacteriaceae > Acidiflorens. Next base: position 2,707 of record JBEKWX010000487.1, read on the forward strand.
ATGGCGCCGCCGCCGTAAGAGGAGTTGCCAGAGAGGGTGCTGTTGCTGAGCGTCAGTGTTCCGCCATTGGTGATGCCGCCGCCGTAGCCGTAGGTGCTGTTGCTCCCGTTCTCGATGGTCAGGCCGGAGATAGTTACCGTTGTTCCCCCACTAATGAAAAAAACCTGGACCGCGTTGTTCCCGCTGATCAACACATTGGCCGCGCCGGGGCCGCTAATCGTCAGATCTTGGCTGATTGTAAGCGTGCTGGCCAGGGTGATGGTGGCCGGATAGGCGAGACTAAAATTGATGGTGTCGCCGGAGGCAGCGTTGGCAATGGCGTCACGCAGCGAGCCAAAGCCGCTGTCGTTGGTATTTGTCACCGTGAGGGTCCCGCCGATTGTCGCCGCCGTCGCCGTCGTCGAGGTCTGCTGCTGCGCCGCTGCGGTGTAATTGCCATTCCCTGATTGGTTGGCGTCGATGGTGCAGACTCCGGTGGCGCTCTGCATGGCCACGACCGCGCTGGTCACCCCGCTCGCTACGCTTGGCGTTCCCACCGAGCAGACCGATGTGCTGCCCGCATCCACCGACAACGCTACGGTCAGCCCGGAGGTGGATTGCGCGGCCACGGTGAACGCGCTGTAGTAGCTCGCAGTCGCCGGCGCCGGCTGCGTGAACGAGATCGTCTGGCCGCTCTCCTGAGCTGCGGCCGAAGTCTGCTGCGGCGCGGCTGCGTTGTAGCTGGCGTTGCCTGATTGGATGGCGAAAATGGTGCAAGTTCCCGCGCCGCTCAGCATCGTCACCGTCGCGCTGGTCACCCCGCCCGCCACGCCTGGCGTTCCCAGCGAGCAGACACCTGTGCTGCTTGAATCCACCGACAACGTTACCGTCAGCCCGGAGGTGGATTGGGCAGCCACAGGGAACGTGCTGTTGTAGCTCGCCGTTCCCGTCGCCGCCTGCGTAAACGAGATCGTCTGGGCAAGTTTCGTCGCACTGGGATCCACCAACGCCAGGCTGTGGTAGTCTCCTCCCGCGATGGCCATCGCGCCAGAAAGACCGCTCACCTGGACCGGCGTCCCGCTTTCCGTGAATGTGCTGTTGCCTAACTCGCCATAAGCGTTGTTACCCCAGGCCCAGACTGTCCCATCGCTCCTCAGCGCAAGGCTGTGGTAAACTGCCCCGGCGACGGCCACCATGCCGGTGAGATAGCCGGAGCCGCCCGGACCAAGAACCTGGACGGGCGTGTCGCTCGTCGTGAGCGTGCCGTTGCCCAACTGGCCATATTCGTTGTAACCCCAAGCCCAGACTGTCCCGTCGCTCCTCACCGCCAAGCTGTGGACAGATCCTCCGGCGATGGCCACTACGCCGGTGAGATAGCCGGAGCCGCCCGGACCAAGAACCTGGACGGGCGTGCCGCTCGTCGCGAACGTACCGTTGCCCAACTCGCCATATTCGTTGTAACCCCAGGCCCAAACTGTCCCATCGTTCCTCAGCGCCAGGCTCCCGGTGCTGATTCCAGCGATGGCCACTATGCCGGTGAGGAAGCCGGAGCCACCCGGACCCGGCACCTGGACGGGCGTGTTGCTGTTCGTCGGCGCGCCGTAGTAGTTGTAACCCCAGGTCCAGACCGTCCCGTCGCTCCTCAGCGCCAGGCTGTGGTAGATTCCCCCGGCGATGGCCACTATGCCGGTGAGATCGCCGGAGCCGCCCGGACCAAGTACCTGGACCGGCGTTTCACTGTTTGTCGTCGTGCCGTTGCCCAACTCGCCGTATCCATTGTCTCCCCAGGCCCAGACTGTCCCATCGCTCCTCAGCGCCAGGCTATGGAAGCCTATGCCGGCGATGGCCGCTATGCCGGTGAGATCGCCGGAGCCGCCCGGACCAAGCACTTGGACGGGCGTGTCGCTGGCCACCGTCGTGCCGTTGCCCAACTCGCCATAAACGTTTTCTCCCCAGGTCCAGACTGTCCCATCACTCCTCAGCGCCAGGCTGTGGTAGTCGCCCCCGGCGATGGCCGTCAGGCCAGAAAGAGTGTTCACTGCGACGGGCGTGTCGCTGTCTGTCGTCGTGCCGTTGCCCAACTCGCCATCGTTGTTGTAACCCCAAGCCTTGCCCTGCAGTGTCTGGATGAGCTCAAAGGCTCCAATGTCGCAAGCGGAACCCTGGGGCCGCGTCACCCCCCGCTGATCGGTCGTGACCGGGTTCCCGCTTGTATCCGTGCAGTAGTCTATGGGGCTCACCGGGATGGCATCCACGGCCGGACTGGTGGAGAACAGCGCGATGGTCTGGGTAGGGCCGCCGTTGTTTTGGAGGATGCCAAGCCCGGCGGGAGTGTTGTTTATATCGCTGGGCTGGTTGAAGGAGGCAACGCAGGAGGTGTCGTCAGACAGGTTGTAGCCTTGGGAAGTGAAGGCATTACCCCAACAATTCCCATACGCG